>NZ_RCOE01000063.1:0-249924 GCF_004321495.1 Pseudomonas sp. Sample_10 | reverse complement strand
GGGGGGCGGGGGCGAATCCAGCGTTCGAATCCACCGATTCAGTGCGCTGACTTCGGATCAAACAAGCGTTTCATCGCCTTGATGGCCTTTTGCTAATTTTGTGAGTGCGTTCTCATTTGGAATCAGTACAATCGCCCTTTTTGCGCCCCCGAGAATGGAAGCGATACGGCGGTGATTTCGAGAACTTTCCATGCTCATCGGTAGCTACTCCCCCACACTGGTCATCATTTCGCTTTGCGTGGCCATTCTTGCCTCGTACACCGCCCTCGACCTGACCGGCCGTATCGCCACGGCCAAGGGCCGGGCCGTGCACCTGTGGACGGCGGGGGGCGCGTTTGCCATGGGCGTGGGGATCTGGTCGATGCACTTCATCGGCATGCTGGCCTTCAATTTACCCATCGATCTGGGCTACGACATCGCCATAACGTTGCTCTCGCTGCTGATCGGCATTCTCTCCAGCGGCTTCGCCCTGTGGCTGGTCAGTCAGCCGCAATTGCCGCTGTGGCAATTGGGGTTCGGTGCGCTGGTGATGGGGGCGGGAATCAGTGCGATGCACTACACCGGCATGGCCGCCATGCGCATGCAGCCGGGAATCGACTACGACCCGACGCTGTTCAGTACGTCGTTGTTCATAGCGGTCGCCGCGTCCGGTGCGGCGTTGTGGATTGCCTTCCACTTGCGTCGGAACACCCCTCACGTGCGGCTGATTCGTGGCGGGGCGGCGGTGATCATGGGGATTGCCATTGTCGGCATGCATTACACCGGTATGGCGGCTGCACAGTTTGCCGATGGCAGCTTCTGTGGCGCGGCCACCGATGGCCTTAACGGCGAGGGCCTGGATAATCTCGTACTGATCACTACTCTGGCGGTGCTGAGCATTGCCTTGCTGACTTCGATTCTCGATGCCCGCCTGGAAGCCCGCACCGCAAGCCTGGCCCAATCCCTGACCGAGGCCAATCGTGAACTCACACAATTGGCTTTGCATGACACTCTGACCGGTCTGCCGAACCGGGTCTTGCTGGCCGACCGTATCGATCAGGCGATGTCGCGGGTCAACGGCGAGGGCGGTTGCTTTGCCCTGATGTTCATCGATCTGGACGGCTTCAAACCGGTCAACGATGCGTTCGGTCATCACATGGGCGACCAGCTGTTGCGTGAAGTCAGCCTGCGCCTGCGCGAAGACCTGCGCAGCCAGGACACGCTGGCGCGAATCGGTGGCGATGAGTTCGTGTTGCTGGTGCAGTTGACCGAACCGAACGACGCGGTGGGGCTGGCGGCACGTCAGGTCAGCTTGATTTCCCGGGCTTTTCGCGTCGCTGAACATGATTTGCAGATCTCCGCCAGCGTGGGCATCGCCTTGTATCCGGGTAATGGCCAGAGTGCCCATGAATTGCTGATGAACGCCGACGCGGCGATGTATCACGCCAAAGGCGCGGGTAAAAACGGTTACAGCTTCTTTGACGCTTCGATGAACAGCAACGCGCGCAAGCAACTGCAATTGTTGCAAGACCTGCGCAATGCCGTGGAGCATCAACAATTCTGCTTGCATTACCAACCCAAGTTCGACGCCAGCAACGGCCGGCCGGTCGGTGCCGAAGCGTTGTTGCGTTGGGAGCATCCGACCCAGGGCATGTTGCTGCCGGACAAGTTCATCGAACTCGCGGAAAAGACCGGGCTGATCATTCCCATTGGCGAATGGGTACTCAACGAAGCCTGCCGGCAGATGCGTGAGTGGTATGTGCTGGGCTACACCGATTGGCGTATCGCGGTAAACCTTTCTGCGTTGCAGTTCTGCCATGCCGGACTGGTGCAAAGTGTCGCCAAGGCGCTGGCCACGCACCATTTGCCGGCCAACAGCCTGACGCTGGAAATCACCGAAACCACGGCCATGAGCGATGCCGACGCGAGCATGACGGTGTTGCAGGAACTGTCGGACATGGGTGTCGACCTGTCCATCGACGACTTTGGTACCGGTTACTCGAGCTTGATGTACCTCAAGCGCCTGCCGGCCAATGAATTGAAAATCGACCGCGGATTCGTACGTGACCTGGAGCGCGACAGCGATGACGCGGCGATCGTTTCCGCGATTGTCGCCCTCGGTCAGGCACTGGGTTTGCGCATCGTCGCCGAAGGCGTGGAGACCGGTGTGCAGCAGGACTTCCTGACCCAGCTCGGCTGTGATTCGCTGCAAGGCTATCTGCTCGGTCATCCGTTGCCGGCGCAACGTTTCATGGTTGAAATCCATCGTGCGGAGCAATTGGAACTCGCCTGACCTGTGGCGAGGGAGCTTGCTCCCGCTGGGTCGCGAAGCGGCCCTCGGTAACGCTCAGTTCAGCGAATGCTGCGCAGTAGAGCGGAGCGCTAGCTCCCTCGGCACATCGGTTGGCAGCAGGTTCATGCAAAAACCGCGAAGGACAGTTATTCTTCCCCTCGACCGCTTACGCTTGAAATGGGGAAAGCCTGCATGGTTAAAGTCATCGTCATCACTGGTGGCAGTCGTGGCATCGGTGCCGCCACCGCCCTGTTGGCCGCCGAACAAGGCTATCGGATCTGCATCAACTATCAGTCCGATGAACAAGCTGCGCAGAGCGTGCTGGAGCAGGTTCGTGCCCTCGGTGCCCAAGCCATTGCGGTTCGCGCAGACGTCAGCATCGAAGACGAAGTCATCGCCTTGTTCAATCGAGTGGACACCGAACTGGGCCGGGTTACGGCGCTGGTGAACAACGCTGGCACCGTCGGGCAAAAGTCCCGGGTCGACGAAATGTCCGAATTCCGCATCCTGAAAATCCTCAAGACCAACGTTCTGGCCCCCATGCTGTGCGCCAAGCACGCCATCCTGCGCATGTCGCCCAAACACGGCGGGCAGGGCGGCAGCATCGTCAATGTGTCCTCGGTCGCCGCCCGTCTGGGCGCACCTAATGAATACGTCGACTACGCGGCATCCAAGGGCGCACTCGACACCTTCACCATCGGCCTGTCCAAGGAAGTCGCAGGCGAGGGGATTCGCGTCAACGCGGTTCGGCCCGGATACATCTACACCGATTTTCACGCCTTGAGCGGCGATCCGGACCGGGTCAGCAAACTTGAGTCGGCCATCCCCATGGCCAGGGGCGGGCGCCCGGATGAAGTGGCCGAGGCGATTGTGTGGTTGTTGTCGGACAAGGCATCGTATGCGACGGGGACGTTCGTCGATCTGGGCGGTGGCCGTTAAGCGTAGAGTTGAGTTGATTGCACTGGCCTCATCGCCAGCAGGCTGGCTCCCACAGGGTTGAGTGTTGCACCCTATTGTGGGCGCCAGCCTGCTGGCGATGGCGTCAGTCGAGACACCATCAACCCATCAGAACGACCGCACAATCCGCCCCAACGTCTCCATCGCCTTTTCCGATTCCTCGGTCCACGGGCTCCCATAATTCAATCGAATACAGTTCCTGAACCGCTGCGCCGGCGAAAAGATCGGCCCCGGCGCAATGCTGATGCCTTGCGCCAACGCCATCTGGAACAACTTCAACGAATCCATCTGCGCCGGCAGTTCCAGCCATAGAAAATACCCGCCAGCTGGCTGGCTGACACGAGTCTGTGCGGGAAAATAGCGTGTAATGGCCGCCAGCATGGCGCTCTGTTGATCTTCCAGCGCATGGCGCAATTTGCGCAGATGCCGGTCGTAGCCGCCGTGTTGCAGGTAATCGGCAATGGCGGCCTGGGCCGGCATTGATGCACACAGCGAGGTCATCAGTTTCAGCCGTTCGATTTTCTGCGCATAGCGGCCGGCAGCGACCCAGCCGATGCGGTAGCCGGGGGCAAGGCTTTTGGCGAACGAACCGCAATGCATCACCAGACCTTCGGTATCGAACGCCTTGGCGGGTTTCGGTGCCTGCTGACCGTAATACAGCTCGGCATAGACATCGTCTTCTATCAGTGGCACCTGATGACCGCGCAGCAATTGCACCAGTTGTTGTTTCTTGGCCTCAGGCATGGTCGCGCCCATGGGGTTCTGGAAACTGGTCATGCACCAGCAAGCCTTGATCGGGTATCGATCCAGGGTTTGCGCCAAAACCCCGAGATCGATGCCGTCACGGGGATGCACCGGGATTTCCACGGCTTTGAGTTTCAACCGTTCCAGTATTTGCAGGCAGGCGTAGAACGCCGGGGCTTCGATGGCCACCAAATCGCCGGGCTGGGTCACCGCTTGCAGGCACAGGTTCAGCGCCTCGAGGGCACCGTTGGTGATCAGCAGTTCCTCCATGGGCAGCATCAGTCCGCCAACCATGTAGCGCAGGGCAATCTGCCGGCGTAGCTGCGGGTTACCCGGCGACATGTCGGTGACCACCATGCGCGGGTCCATCTCCCGCGTGGCGCTGGCCAGGGAGCGCGACAGGCGTTGCAGCGGAAACAGGGTCGGGCTGGGGAACGCCGAACCAAATGGCACGGTGTTCGGGTCTTTGATCGAATCAAGGACCGAGAACACCAGTTCGCTGACGTCGACCTCGGTGGATTCGTTGACCTGGCTGCTGATCACGGGCTCGGAAAACGGCCGCGGTGCGTGGGCATTGACGAAATAGCCGGAGCGCGGGCGGGCGCGAATCAAGCCACGGCGCTCAAGCAGGTAATAAGCCTGGAACACCGTGGACGGGCTGACCCCGTAGGTCTGGCTCGCATAGCGCACCGACGGCACGCGCTGGCCGGGACCCAGGACGCCGGTGCGGATCAGTTCAGCGATGTCATCGGCGAATTTTTCGTAGCGTTTCATCGGTATCCCGCGATCGAATCAATCAACTGTGGCGAGGGAGCATGCTCCCGCTCGGCTGCGCAGCAGTCGCCAGTTCTTTGGGGGGCGCTTCGCACCCCCAGCGGGAGCAAGCTCCCTCGCCACAAAGGCCTGCATCTTAAAGGATCAACGGTTCATCGGCGCTACAAACCGGCTCTTCGCTACGCTGTAGATTCCCGGTTCATCACCGTCGACAATTTTGAAACTGATGCTCTGCGAACTGCTGGTCGGCCGCTCGGCAGTCATGGCCACCGAGACCGGCACGTCGACAATTTCACCGGGTGCCAGGCTCAAGTCGGTCGTGCCCTGCAACTGGAAGCCGTCAGCGTTGACGAGGGTCAATTGGTAATCCTGGCGCTGCTGGGTTTTGTTGATCACTTTCAGGCTGTAGATGTTTTCGATCTGCCCCTGACTGTTCTCGCGGAACAGGCCACGGTCCTTGCTGACATCCAGCGAGACCATAGGCCGCTCGATCAAGGCGAATACCAAGGCCGCGATCATGACTAACAGCACGGCGGTGTAGCCAATCAGCCGTGGCCGTAGCAAGTGGGTCTTGCCACCCTGCAACTGGCGTTCGGAGGTGTAGCTGATCAAGCCGCGCGCGTAGCCCATTTTGTCCATGATCGAATCACAGGCATCGATGCACGCCGCGCAACCGATGCACTCCATTTGCAAGCCGTCGCGGATGTCGATGCCGGTGGGGCAGACCTGCACGCACAACTGGCAATCGATGCAATCGCCCAGGCCGACCTCGGCCGGTTTGACTTCACGCTTGCGCGGGCCACGATTTTCGCCCCGGGCGACGTCATAGGAAATGGTCAGGGTGTCCTTGTCGAACATCACGCTCTGGAACCGTGCATACGGGCACATGTGCATGCACACCGCTTCACGCAACCAACCGGCGTTGATGTAGGTGGCGCCGGTGAAGAAGACGACCCAGAACAAACTGACACCGCTCATCTGCAGGGTCAGCAGTTCTTCGGCCAGCGGCCGGATTGGCGTGAAGTAGCCGACGAAGGTCAGGCCGGTCAGCAGGCTGATGGCCAGCCACAAGGTGTGCTTGGCTGAGCGACGCATGAGTTTGTTCAAGCCCCAGGGCGCGGCTTGCAGTTTGATGCGCTGATTGCGCTCGCCTTCGGTGATTTTTTCGCACCACATGAAGATCCACGTCCAGGAACTCTGTGGACAGGTGTAGCCGCACCAAACGCGGCCGGCGAATACAGTGATGGCGAACAGACCGAACGCAGCGATGATCAGCAGTGCCGACAGCAGAATGAAGTCCTGCGGCCAGAACGTGGCGCCGAAGATATGGAATTTGCTTTCGCCAAGATCCCATAGCACCGCCTGACGTCCACCCCAGTTCAGCCATACGGTACCGAAAAACAACAGGAACAGCAGTCCTGCACCGCTTATGCGCAAGTTGCGGAAAAGGCCGGTGAAGCTGCGTGTGTGAATAAGGTTGTCGCTGGATTTGACCTTCATCTTTGCACGTGAAGGTTCGAATGTTTCAACGGTTCGGACGGGGATTCTCTCGCTCATGGTCTTTCGCTCATCAGCCTCCATCAGGCAGGCGCACTATGAGCGTCGATCTGTTTGCATAACAGACTCAGGTATTGCAATAAAAAGCAGATCAGATGAAGGACGAGCAATGACCTGCGACAAGTTGAAGCACTCGTCCAGGCGCGGCGCAAACGCCCATGTCAGACGCCTGCGGCTGTGGTCGACAGGATCGGTCAGATCACCGAATCACTGTCCGTGGCTTTCAAGTGACGGCGACCATCGACAGCACCTGCTACGGTCAATGCATCAGCCTCGGCTTCAGTGATGTAAATGCGCTGACCGTCGATGTCCACCGCCGACATGGCTTTTTCGCCGTCCGTGACGATCGTCACATCGGGGCACAGGCGAATTTCCTCGCCGTTTTCAGTGGTAAAGAAGCAGGTTTCGTTTTCGATACGTACGGTCATGGCGATGTCCCTGTTTTTTTGCGAGTACTGAAACTTTAGGGCGTCTGCACTGGATATCGTTCTGTGCAACCGATTAATGGTCGCCATGGTCCATGCTCCATGGATCGTTCAAAAGGAAAAACAACATGAATGCCTGGTGGCATGAAGTCTGGGTGACCCTGCAAGCGGAGTTCGCCGACATTGGCGACGCGTCACAGCTGACACGCGTTACCGTGCGCCTGGTGACGGCGGCGGTGCTCGGCGGGATTCTCGGTTTTGAACGTGAGCACAAGGGCAAGGCAGCGGGCGTTCGTACCCACATGCTGGTGGCCATCGGTGCGGCGCTGTTTGTGCTGGTACCGCAGATGTCCGGCTCGCAAGCCGATGCCATGAGCCGCGTCATGCAGGGTGTGATCGCCGGGATCGGCTTTCTCTGCGCCGGCACCATCCTGAAAAATGAGGAAGGTGATGAAGGTCACGTCAAAGGCCTGACCACCGCCGCCGGTTTGTGGATGACCGCTGCCATTGGCGTGTCGGCCGGGTTGGGGAGGGAAGCAACGGCGGTACTCAGCACTTTGCTGGCGTTGGGGATTCTGAGCGCGATGCCCCGAGTGGTGAAAATCTTCGAGAAGAACAACGACCACAATGATCAACAGAATTAACGGAAGGAGCGAGCCTGGGCGCGTTGGTCCTGAGTATTGCGCGGAGCATCAGGCTTCCCGCGTCATTGTTGATAATCATCGCGAGCAGGCTCGCTCCTGCAGGTAAACGGCGATTGGTCGTTATTCCGGTGTAACGATGACAGGTGGCATGGTCGTCGGTGGTTCTTCCCTTGGAGGAGGGTTCGTTCCGGGTGGGTCTTGCTCGGGCACCGGTTGCGGGTCGCTCGGCGGTATTACCGGGTTGTCGATGTTCGGATCGGGTGTTTCAGCGGGGAATGGATTGTTCATCGTTCCTGCCTCCAGTGGCACATGGCGTGAGTCGTGCTTAAGTTGTTGACCACCGACTGAGGGATTTGATTCCGGCCAAATGCCGATGAACTTTTCCCGGCGATGGTTGCTCGGAACCTAAGTGAGTTGATTGCCGGGCGGATGGCCCGACGGGATGACAACCAGACACTTGAGCGTCCATGGGGCGTAAAGGAGAGATGCTCGATGACGGCTGAAAAACCGACAGAACTGAGCTACAACCCGCACATGCCATTGTCGCAAGCGCTGCTACTGCCGCGCATTGTCATTGAAAACACCATGCCGACGCTCGAAGGTGGCCAGTTTGCGGTCAAGGCCGTTGTGGGCCAGGACGTGGTGGTCACCAGCAAAGTGTTCGCCGACGGTCACGACAAACTGGCGGTGCGTGTGCGCTGGCGGGCCGAAAGTGATGACACCTGGCAAAGCGAAGTCATGACCGATTTGGGCAATAACGGCTGGCAAGGCAGCTTTCGGGTGCCGAGTCAGGGCCGTTATGTGTTTTGCATCGAAGCCTGGATCGATCAGTTCGCCAGTTTTCGCTACGAGCTGGAGAAAAAACACGCCGCCGCAGTGCCGGTCAGCCTGGAGTTACAGGAAGGGCGCCTGCACGTCCAGCAAGCGGCCGAGCGCAGTGAAGGGCAACTGAGCGAACAACTCGCCGCGTTGCACCATGAATTGTCGGGCCTGCTCGAAACCGAGCAGGTCGCATTGTTCCTGCACCAGCGTAGCGCCGACTTGATGGCTCAGGCCGATCATCGTGCCTACCTGAGTCTGAGCGCTGAATTTCCGATAGACGTTGAGCGCGAACTCGCACAGTTCGCCAGTTGGTATGAGTTGTTCCCGCGCTCGATCACCGACGATCCGCATCGCCACGGCACTTTTAATGACGTGCACTCACGTCTGCCAATGATTCAGGACATGGGCTTTGACGTGTTGTACTTCCCGCCGATCCATCCGATCGGTCGCAGCTTTCGCAAAGGGCCGAACAATTCCCTGACCGCCGGACCTGACGATCCCGGCAGCCCCTATGCCATTGGCAGTGAAGAAGGCGGGCACGAGGCGATCCATTCGCAATTGGGTACCCGCGAGGATTTCCGGCGACTGGTCGCCGCTGCCGCAGAGCACGGCCTGGAAATCGCCCTCGACTTTGCCATTCAGTGTTCCCAGGACCACCCATGGCTCAAGCAGCATCCGGGCTGGTTCAACTGGCGGCCCGACGGCACGATCAAATACGCCGAGAACCCGCCGAAAAAATACCAGGACATCGTCAACGTCGATTTCTATGCCGCTGATGCGATTCCCAGCCTCTGGATCGAATTGCGCGACATCGTCCTGGGCTGGGTCGAGGAGGGGGTAAAAATTTTTCGCGTGGACAACCCGCACACCAAACCGTTGCCGTTCTGGCAATGGCTGATCGCCGATGTACGGGCCCTGTACCCCGAGGTGATCTTCCTTGCCGAAGCGTTTACCACGCCGGCGATGATGGCCCGACTGGGCAAGGTCGGTTACTCCCAGAGCTATACCTATTTCACCTGGCGCAATACCAAGACCGAACTGGCGACATATTTCACTGAACTCAATGAATCGCCCTGGCGCGAATGCTACCGGCCGAATTTCTTCGTTAACACACCGGACATCAATCCGGCATTCCTGCATGAATCCGGGCGCCCCGGTTTTCTCATCCGTGCTGTGCTGGCGACCATGGGTTCTGGCTTGTGGGGCATGTATTCCGGTTTTGAACTGTGCGAATCGGCACCGGTGCCGGGCAAAGAGGAGTACCTCGACTCCGAAAAATACGAAATCCGCCCACGGGATTTCACCGCCCCAGGCAACATCATTGCCGAAATCGCCCAGCTCAACCGCATCCGCCGGCAGAACCCGGCATTGCAAACGCATTTGGGCCTGAAGGTCTACAACGCCTGGAACGACAACATCTTGTATTTCGGCAAGCGCAGTGCCGATGGCAGCAATTTCATTCTGGTAGCGGTCAGCGTTGATCCGCATAACGTCCAGGAGGCGAATTTTGAATTGCCGCTGTGGGAAATGGGCCTGCCCGACGACGCCATTACCCAGGGCGAGGACCTGATGAACGGCCATCGCTGGACCTGGCATGGCAAATATCAATTCATGCGGATCGACCCGGCCTACCAGCCGTTCGGGATCTGGCGGATTACCGTCTAGCAAATGATCGTTCCCATGCTCCGCGTGGGAATGCAGCCCGTGACGCTCCGCGTCACTGGACGCAGAGCGTCCCTTGAGGCATTCCCACGCAGAGCGTGGGAACGATCTGCTTCAGGGAGTTCTCTCGTATTCAACAGGAGTTTCAAATGGCGAAGAAACCCAAGGCAGCCACCTTCATCAAGGACCCGCTCTGGTACAAGGACGCGGTGATCTATCAAGTACACGTTAAATCTTATTTCGATTCCAATAACGACGGGATCGGCGACTTTCCTGGCCTGATCGCCAAACTCGACTACATCGCCGAACTCGGCGTCAACACCATCTGGCTGCTGCCGTTCTATCCCTCACCACGCCGCGACGACGGCTATGACATTGCCGAATACCGCGGTGTCCACAGTGATTACGGCACCATGGCCGATGCCAAGCGCTTTATTGCCGAGGCACACAAGCGCGGTCTGCGGGTGATAACCGAACTGGTCATCAACCACACTTCCGACCAGCACGCCTGGTTCCAGCGCGCCCGCAAGGCCAAGAAAGGCTCGGCGGCGCGGGACTTCTACGTGTGGTCGGATGACGATCAAAAGTACGACGGCACGCGCATCATTTTTCTCGACACCGAAAAGTCCAATTGGACTTGGGACCCGGTGGCCGGCCAGTACTTCTGGCACCGCTTCTATTCGCACCAGCCCGATTTGAACTTCGACAACCCGCAGGTCATGAAGGCCGTGCTGTCGGTGATGCGTTACTGGCTGGACATGGGTATCGACGGTTTGCGCCTCGACGCGATCCCGTACCTGATCGAGCGTGACGGCACCAACAACGAAAACCTTCCTGAAACCCACGATGTGCTGAAACAGATCCGCGCCGAAATCGACGCCAATTACCCCGACCGCATGTTGCTGGCCGAGGCCAATCAATGGCCGGAAGACACCCAGCTGTATTTCGGCGACACCGACAAGAAAGGCCTGAACGGCGATGAATGTCACATGGCGTTTCACTTTCCGCTGATGCCGCGCATGTACATGGCGCTAGCCCAGGAAGACCGCTTTCCGATCACCGATATCCTGCGCCAGACCCCGGAAATCCCGGCCAACTGCCAATGGGCGATTTTCCTGCGCAACCACGATGAGCTGACCCTGGAAATGGTCACCGACAAAGAGCGCGATTACCTCTGGAATTACTACGCGGCCGACCGTCGGGCGCGGATCAACCTGGGGATTCGCCGCCGGCTGGCGCCGCTGATGGAACGTGACCGCCGCCGGGTGGAGCTGCTCAACAGTTTGCTGCTGTCGATGCCTGGCACGCCGACCCTGTATTACGGCGACGAAATCGGCATGGGCGACAACATCTACCTCGGCGACCGCGACGGCGTGCGCACGCCGATGCAATGGTCCATTGACCGCAACGGTGGTTTCTCTCGCGCCGACCCGGCCAGCCTGGTGTTGCCGCCCATCATGGACCCGCAATATGGCTACTTGTCGGTCAATGTCGAAACCCAGGCCGGCGACCCGCATTCGTTGTTGAACTGGACCCGACGCATGCTGACCGTGCGCAAGCAATCCAAGGCGTTTGGTCGTGGCACGCTGAAAATGCTCTCGCCGACCAACCGTCGCGTATTGGCCTACACCCGTGAATACACCGGGCCTGACGGCAAGCACGAAATCATTCTGTGCGTGGCCAACGTGTCGCGCAGCGCTCAGGCGGTGGAGCTGGACCTGTCGGCCTACGTTGGCATGGTTCCGGTGGAAATGCTTGGCGGCAATGCCTTTCCGCCGATCGGCCAGTTGAATTTTCTCCTGACCCTGGCGCCCTACGGTTTCTATTGGTTCGGACTTGCCGCCGAAAACCAGATGCCCAGCTGGCACGTCGAGCCGGCGCAAAGCCTGCCGGACTTCACCACGCTGGTGCTGAAAAAACGCATGGAAGAACTGCTCGAAGCGCCATCACGGGGCACGCTGGAACAGAGCATCCTGCCGAGCTGGTTGCAGAATCGTCGCTGGTTTGCCGGCAAGGATGCGGCTATCGACAAGGTCGAGCTGGCTTACGGTGTGCGGTTTGGTGACGCTCAGCATCCGGTGTTGTTGAGTGAGATCGAAGTCACCAGCGGCGGCCAGACCAGCCGCTATCAATTGCCGTTCGGCTTCATCGCCGAAGACCAGGTAGGCGCGGCGTTGCCTCAACAACTGGCGCTGTCTCGGGTGCGCCGAGGGCCTCAAGTCGGCTTGATCACCGATGCGTTCAGTCTGGAAAGCTTTGTCCGCGCCGTATTGCAGGGCATGCATAACAACATGGTGTTGCCTTCGGACGGTGGCGAGATCCGCTTCGAACCGACCGCCGAACTGGCCAAGCTGGGCCTGACGGCGGAATCCGAAGTGCGGTATCTGTCGGCGGAGCAATCCAACAGTTCGGTGGTGGTCGGCAACAGTCTGGTATTGAAGCTGATCCGCAAGGTGGCGTCGGGCGTGCACCCGGAACTGGAAATGAGCGCTTATCTGACCGCCGCCGGCTTCAGCAACATTTCGCCGCTGTTGGGCGCGGTGGTTCGCCGGGACGCCGCAGGCGAAGACAACCTGCTGATGATCGCCCAAGGCTACTTGAGCAATCAGGGCGATGCCTGGGAATGGACCCAGAACAACCTCGAACGGGCACTGCGCGATGAGTTGGCGGACGCTGTGTCGGAACAGGAACAGCATTACAACGCCCTCGGCGAGCTGAAGGATTTCGCCGGCATGCTCGGCCAGCGCCTGGGCGAAATGCATCAGGTACTGGCGGCACCGGGCGACAACCCGGACTTCGAACCGCAGATCACCACGGCAAAAGAGGCGCTGGCGTCGGCCAAGGACGTCGCTGCGCAAATCGAGCACGCACTGAAATTGCTCAAGCAGCATCAAAACGAACTGAACCCGGCAGACAAAACCTTGGTCAGCCGTTTACTGGACAACAAAAAGGCCATCCTCGCCCATGTGCAGGCGCTGGCCAAAAAGACCGCCGGTGGCCTGCGTATCCGCGTGCATGGCGACTTGCACCTGGGGCAAGTGCTGGTGATCAAGGGGGACGCCTACCTGATCGACTTCGAAGGCGAGCCGGCACGACCGCTGCATGAACGAAGGGGCAAGCACAGCCCGTACAAGGATGTCAGCGGGGTACTGCGTTCTTTCGATTACGCAGCGGCCATGACCATCAACGTGCACAACGTCGACAACACGGCGCAGGCCCAGGCCGCGCGCGAGCGCGTAGCGACTCGCTATTTGACCGAAGCCAGGCAGGCATTTGTCGACGCTTATCGGCTGGCGGCAGCTACGCTTGACCATGCATGGCAAGATCCAGAAGGCGAGGACGCCGCATTGGCGTTGTTCGGCCTGGAGAAGGCGGCGTATGAAGTGGCCTACGAGGCGGAAAATCGCCCCGGTTGGTTGCCCGTGCCGTTGCACGGTTTATATGGATTATTGAGTGGGCTTAAACCCTTTTCCGATCTTGGTGGAGAGTAGTCATGAGTTTCTCGAACAAGGAACAGGGTCAACATCGCAAAGAAGCACTGCTACCCAGGGCGCGGGATATCGACGCGTTGGTACGTGCCGAGCATCATGATCCCTTTGCCATTCTTGGCCCCCACGGCGATGGCGTCGGTGGGCAGTTCATCCGGGCCTACCTCCCGGATGCCTTGAGCGTACACGTGGTCGCCAGAGAAACCGGTGAAGAGCTCGGTCAACTTGAAGTTACCCAGACCCCCGGTCTGTTCGTCGGGCATTTCGAGCGTGCGCAACCCTATCTGTTGCGCACTCGTTGGGCCGGTGGCGAGCAAACCGCCGAAGATCCATACAGCTTTGGTCCACTGCTTGGCGAAATGGATTTGTATCTGTTCGCCGAAGGCAATCACCGCGACCTGAGCAGTTGCCTCGGCGCGCAGCTGAAAACTGTGGACGGCGTCGACGGCGTGCGTTTCGCAGTGTGGGCGCCGAATGCCCGACGGGTGTCGGTTGTTGGGGACTTCAACGTCTGGGACGGGCGCCGCCATCCGATGCGCCTGCGCCATCCCAGTGGTGTCTGGGAATTGTTCATTCCGCGCCTGCAAGCGGGCGAGGCGTACAAATATGAAATTCTTGGCAAAGACGGCATTCTGCCGTTAAAGGCCGACCCGATGGCGCTGGCCACCAGCCTGCCGCCAGATACCGCCTCGAAAGTCGCTCCGCCCTTGCAGATCGACTGGCAGGATCAGGACTGGATGCTGTCCCGTGCCGAGCGCCAGCGTCCGAGCGAGCCGTTGTCGATTTACGAACTGCACGCCGGGTCCTGGCAATGCGAACTGGATGATCTGGGTGAAGTGGCCCGCCAGTACACTTGGCCCGAACTGGCTGAGCGGCTGATTCCCTATGTCAAGGAACTGGGTTTCACCCATATCGAACTGATGCCGATCATGGAGCACCCGTTCGGCGGGTCTTGGGGCTATCAGTTGCTGTCGCAATTCGCCACCAGTGCCCGTTACGGCACGGGCGACGAGTTCGCAGCGTTCGTCAATGCCTGCCACCAGGCGGAAATTGGCGTGATTCTCGATTGGGTGCCGGCGCATTTTCCGACCGATACCCATGGCCTGGCGCAATTCGACGGCACTGCGCTGTACGAGTACGGCAACCCCCAGGAAGGCTTTCACCAGGATTGGGACACGCTGATCTACAACCTCGGGCGCACCGAAGTGCACGGCTACATGCTCGCTTCAGCACTGCACTGGCTCAAGCATTTTCATGTCGATGGCCTGCGGGTGGATGCGGTGGCGTCGATGCTCTATCGCGATTATTCGCGCAAGGCGGGCGAGTGGGTGCCCAATCGCCATGGCGGTCGGGAGAACCTCGAGGCAATCGACTTTCTGCGCCACCTCAACGACGTCGTAGCGCTGGAGGCTCCCGGAGCATTGGTGATTGCCGAAGAGTCCACGGCGTGGCCGGGTGTCAGCCAGAGCACGCAACAGGGCGGACTGGGCTTCGCCTACAAATGGAACATGGGCTGGATGCACGATTCGCTGCATTACATCCAGCAAGATCCGGTGTATCGCGCCCATCACCATAACGAACTGAGCTTCGGCCTGGTGTATGCCTGGTCAGAACGCTTCATCCTGCCGATTTCCCATGACGAAGTGGTGCATGGCAAGCATTCGCTGATCGACAAGATGCCCGGCGACCGTTGGCAGAAGTTCGCCAACCTGCGAGCCTACCTGAGTTTCATGTGGGCGCATCCGGGCAAGAAACTGCTGTTCATGGGCTGCGAGTTCGGCCAGTGGCGCGAGTGGAACCACGACCAGCAACTGGACTGGTACCTGCTGCAGTATTCCGAACACAAAGGCGTGCAGAAACTGGTCGGTGACCTTAACCGTCTGTACCGCGATATTCCGGCGCTGCATGAGCAGGACGATGTGCCGCAAGGCTTCCAATGGTTGATCGGCGACGATGCGATCAACAGCGTGTACGCGTGGCTGCGCTGGAGCAAAGAGGGGCGGCCGGTGTTGGTGGTCGCCAACTTCACCCCGGTACCGCGCGAGGCTTATCGCATCGGCGTACCATTTGCCGGGCGCTGGACCGAGTTGTTCAACAGTGATTCGGCAACCTATGCCGGTTCCAACTACGGCAACAACGGTGGGACGTCCACCGAGGAAATCTCGAGCCATGGGCAGAATCTGTCGCTGGTGTTGAATTTGCCGCCGTTGGCGGTGTTGATGTTGAGTCCGCAGGGCTGATCCGAAATTGCGTCGTTCCAATCGCGGGCAAGCCCGCTCCCACAGGTTCAGTGGTGATCCTTGTGGGAGCGGGCTTGCCCGCGATGGCGTCAGATTGAACCACGCATTTCTTGAGGTCTGATCCTCACCACCGCATCCGCACACCCAGGCTGCCAATGATCCCGTTCAAATCATTGTCGTCGACATCACTGCTGTAGTCGGCGCTGACATACAGGCTCACCGCCGGTGTCACCCGTGCCACCAAGCCCAGGCCCAACTCGACCGTCGACGATTTGCGGCTGCTGCTGATCTTGTCGACCTCATCAAGGGTCACGGTATTGCCGGTGTAGACCGTGTGCCACACGTTGGTTCGCACATAAGGTTCGACCGGCAGGCCGTTGATGTCGTAGCTACCTTTCAATTTCGCACCGACCCGTCCGCTCCACGACGTCAGATCGCTCGAGGACGCATTGCCCGAACCGGCATAGGGCGTGTCCAGGGTGATTCGCTGATTGATCAACTGCGCCTGGGGTTCGACCACCCAGTTTTCGCTGATGCCAATCGGGAACCCGCCTTCGACCGACAGCGTCAACGCGCTGCCTTCGGTGGCCTGGCGCGCACCTTGTTCGTTGCGGCTGAAACCGTTGACCCGCCCGCCACTGGCCGACAGATCGACGTGCCAGCCTTGTGGGCCGGTCAGGCTGTAGTAAGCGCCCAGGCTTTGCCCTTGAAGATTGAGAGTGTCGCTGTGCGGGTCGGACATGCCACGGTTGGTCAACAAGCCATTGCTGTTGCCCTGGATCTGACTGATGCCGCCGATCAGGCCGACCCGTTGGGTATGGCCGCTGTTGCTCTGCAATGTGAGGATCGCCGGGCTTTTGAGTTCGCCTGAGCCGACGTAGGTAAAGCCTTGGGCGAGGGCATCGGTTTGCGCCTGGCGCGAGGTCTGCCCGTAAATCTGATCCCAGGCATAGGGCGTTGCGTCTTCGGTGGTGACGTGGCTACTTCGTATGTCGGGATGGGGGCTGAATCGGCCGGGGTAAGTGGTAGTGAGAGCAGGCAAGGCAAGCGCGGGAATGTCCTGGCGATACCACGGCGTCGCCTCTTCCTCGGCCGGTTGGGCCTGTACTTCCATGGAGGAGCACAGCAGGAGTGAACTCGAGACAGTGCAAAAAGTGATTTTGATCTCTTGTTGGGTGAATGAAGTTCTCATGGCGGGCTACCTTGCAATCGCGTGCCGTACTTGCCTTGGCGTCTCTCCTACCCCGAACGAGGGGCGACCGAATGAGTGGGGCAAGCCGGGGGCCGCCCGTATGCGCGGGTGTCCTGGGGGCTTGCCCCTGATTGTGTTTCCGGGGGTAGTAACGTGAAGTCAAGTGGACCGCCGCCACTGCGTCAAGAAAATGGCCGATAAGTGGTAGGGGTATTTCAGGTCTTATAAGTGACTGATTTATGGCGCGTCTCTAAGTACTTGTTTAATTGCAAAATCGTCAAGAAAGTCACCCTATAGAGCCTTTGCTCGATCCTACCAACTCACTCTGAAGCCCAGGTTGCCAGCCATGCCTCGCTGCTGATTGCTGTCTACATTGCTGCTGTAATCAATATTACCGTACACGCTGACGCCGGGTGCGAGCGACAGAGTTGCGCCGACGCCAAGATCCGCCCATGAAACTTGCTGCTCGGTATCGATATCAGTGGTATTGGCAAAAGTGACCGTGTCGGTGCCTGAAAAAGTGTGCCACAGATTCGCCCGCAGATAGGGTTCCAGCGGTAGGCCGCTGACGTCGTAGTGCCCCTTGAGACGCGCACCGAGCCGGCCGGTCCAGGAGGGGTCGGTATCGAACTCCACATCGGAGACACCGTCGTTCTGACTGTCGAGTTCGATGCGTTGATGGATGATCTGCGCCTGGGGTTCAATGATCCAATCGTTCGCTATCGGGAATGGATAACCGGCCTCTACGGACAGGCTCAGGGCGTGTCCATCGTTATCGAGCTTGAGGCCGCGTTCGGAATGGCTGTCTCCATCGAGCCAGGTGTACATCGCCACGGCATCGAGGTACGCATTGCCAGGATCGGTCAGTGTCCAGTAAGCACCCAGGCTGTCGCCCTCGAGCTCGACCTTGCCGGCGCGTTTGTCTTCAAAGCCCTGGTTGAACCCGTCGACATCACCCTGCAAGCGGCTGTGGCCGACGAAGAATCCACTGCGTTGGATTTGCCCGCCAGACAACTGCGAACCGAAAAGGTCATTGCCAACCTGGAAACCGTTCAGCGAGCCGTCGAGTTTTGGTGCCACAGTGCCGGCCCAGGTCTGCTCGAAGTTCTTGCCATAGACCCGACCCCAGCCCGCACCGAAGGCGCCGGTCTCGGTCAGCAGGCGCTGCTCGCCCTGACGATCGTGAAACGTCCCGAGAGCGTTCAGGGTCAACTGCGCCGCTGCAGGTGGCAGCACCGACCATACAGGCACTTCCGGACGATACAGGGGAATGGGCGCGGCGCCGGGTGCGGGAGTAGGCAACGAAGGACTACCGGCCGCAGCCACTGGCGCGGCTATCAACGGCACCAGAATCGGTGGCAGGGTCGGGTCGGGGTTGGGTACCGCGACCAGTGGCGCTGCCACCACCGATGACCGCAAGTACCAACTGTTTTCGCTGCCAACCGTTACGCCGCCCTTGTACAGGACGTAATCGAACGCACCTGCCGACACCGGTGTCTTCAGGCTGAAGGCATCATTGTTGCTGACAGCGGTGCCTTGGGCCTGAACCAGTTGAATGCCGTTTTGCAGGGTTTCTGCACCTGCGCCCTCCAGGTTGCTGACAGTGATGGCAGTCGTGCCGGTCAAGGTACCGTCATTGACCACCAGTTTGTCGCTGGGCGAGTTGTCGCCGCCGAGTACGCTTTGCACAAACAACTGGCCGCCATTGCCTGCGTAGTTGCCCTGCACGGTCAGGGTGTCGCTGGTTCGGCTGTTGCCACTGCTGAGGTCGATGATCCCGGCGTTGTTCAACGTGGCGCGCTGGCCGGCAGTAAATGGCGTAATGCTGCCTTGGGCAGATGTGATGACGCTGCTGCCGTCAATGTTGAACACGCCGCTGCCACTGGCGTTGTCGCCGAGCACGAAACTACCGTCGACATTGATTTGCGAGCCGTTGCTCAGGTTGATCGTTTCCCAATTTGCGTAACGCGCGGCGCCCGCAGTGGTGGTGCGGTCAAAGGTCAGCACGTCGTTGTCGGTGCCACCGTTGAGGCCCGGGGTCAGGGACAGGGAGCTCTCCAACAGATTGCGCAGGGTTGCGCGGTCGTTGCCAGCCTCCATCAAAATCTGCGAACGGATAATGCCACCACCGTCCCAGACAAACGTGTCATCGCCGGTGCTGGTGCGGATGTCGCCGACGATTTCGCCGCCCGTCACGGTAATGCTGTCGTTGCCGCCGCTGACGCTGATGTTGCCGCCAATCCGGCCGCCCGAGACGATGATGGTGTCGGTGCCGAACCCGGTGACCAGGTTACCGATGATTTGCCCCCCAGACATGTCGAACAGATTGTTGTCGAGCTTCATGTCGACCCGGCCGATGGTTCCACTGGTCATCTTCGCGGTATCACCGTCCTCGAAGGCACCCGTGATCGTGCCGCCGGTCATCAGGAAAAAGTCGCGGTTGTCACCTTGGGCCAGTGACTGGATCGTGCCACCGGTCATGGTGAAATTGTCGATGCCGCTCCCTTGATTGACGGCTCCGGTCACTTGTCCGGCGCTGATGTTGAAGAAATCTGCGCCATCGCCCTGATCGACGCTGCCGACAATCCGACCGGAATCCATGTTGACGGTGTCGCTACCGGCCCCGAATGTAACGTTGCCATTGATCGTTGCGCTGCCGTTGGCGGGAAGGTTCAACGTGTTATTGCCGGCCAGATCGCTCAGTGGGCCGCCAATGCCACTGTCGCACAAATGAGTATCGTCACCGGCGGTAGGAGTAAGGACACAAGCTGCCTGGGCGGGATGGGGCCATCCGAGGAGCAGCCAGATGGAAAAGGCACAGGCGCTGTAACGGTATTTGGGCAGATCGGCAGCCAATGTCATGCAAATCCCTCGCATCGAATGAATCCGGACGACACGACCGTAACAGCCGCCTGAGCGCACGGCTACTGTCACAAATGACAGGTCGGACGAATGATTCAACCCTCGAGGAACACATCAGCGGGTCACAAGTGGACTTCCACCGCCAGCGGCAAATGGTCTGACAGATGCGTCCAGGGCTTGCTGCCAAGAATTTTCGGGTCGTGGCTGCTGGCATTGCGCAGATAGATACGGTCCAGCCGCAGCAGAGGGAAACGTGCCGGGTAGGTCTTGGCCGGGCGGCCGTGGTGCCGCTCGAAGGCTTCGTGCAGATAGTCGCGGCGGGCGAGGGCGGCGTTGCCTTGCAATTGCCAGTCGTTGAAATCGCCAGCGATGATCACCGGTGCCTTGTCTGGCAACGATTCAAGCAATTGGCAAAGCAACTGCAACTGCAACTGACGATGGCTTTCCAGAAGACTCAGATGCACGCAGATCGCGTGGACTTCAGCGTGGCCGGGCACATCGAGCACGCAGTGCAGCAAGCCGCGACGTTCCGGACCGGTGATGGAAACGTCGAGGTTGCGGTATTCGCGAATCGGGTATTTCGACAACAGGGCGTTACCGTGGTGGCCATCGGGGTAGACCGCGTTGCGGCCGTAGGCAAAATCGCTCCACATGCTGTCCGCGAGAAACTCGTATTGCGAGGTCTGTGGCCAATTGTGGTAACGGGTGGAATGGCCGTCATGCTCGCCGACGACTTCCTGGAGAAACACCAGGTCCGCCGAAGTACTGCGTACCGCCTCTCGCAGTTCCGGCAGGATGAAGCGGCGGTTGAGGGCGGTGAAGCCTTTGTGCGTGTTGACCGTCAATACACGCAAGCGATGAATGGCCGGGGGACTGGTCAACGGCACCGATTCGGCCGTCTGCGACTTGGAATGGGTGGTCACGATCACTCCTCTGAATCCGTGTGGCATATGTATGCGACTGATGCGCCGCCGGGCAGTTCAGTTTGAGCGATTGCAGGATCGATACCCGTGAAGTCTTGGCACGGGATGATCCGTTCAGACAAAGACGATTTCATAGGGCAAGCGCATTCGCTCCAGCAGCACGCGGGGCAAGGGCGGAGCGATGCCGATGGCGGGCTCGCCGTCCAGTTGGCTGGCGTAAGCGTGGGTGGCGTGGCTTTTACGCGCAACCGTCCAGGTGTCCAGACGCAGTTTGCGAGCGCGATGCCACGGGATCAGTTCGCGATCCCGCGCTGGCCAGTGCCACGCCCAGACGGGTACTTCGTTGAACGTCGCGCCGGCGATCGCCGACGCCTGGGCGCTGGCTCGGCCCACGGCGTCATGGTCGCTGTTGCCGTCTGCGGCCCAGGTGCTGAACACCACGTCGCCGGGGCGCAGGTAACGGGCGATGAAACGGGTCAACTCCAGTTCGTGCTCGGCCAGGGCGTTGTCGGTGAAGCCGCCGCGAATCCATTTCAGGCTGTGCATCGGCAAGCCGAGCCGGCGCAGGGCTTCGACACTTTCCTGGGCGCGGAACACACTCAGGCGTTTTTCCGACCACTGCTGCGACCCCGGGTGACTGGCACTGCCGTCGGTAACCGAGATCAATTGCAAGGGATGACCCATATTGCTGAGCAGTTGCAACAGACCGCCGCAGGTCACCACTTCGTCGCCGGGATGTGGGGCAATTACCACCACGCGGGCGCCGGGCGGGACCAGGGATTGGGTGCTGATGACCGGAACGTTGTCCAGTTGCAGGGCGCTGTTCCAGATCTGTGCTGGCAGGCTGCTTTCGTTGATGGAAACAGGTTTCATGGGATTACGTCCTTGTTTCATGTCGCCTTCAGTCGTGCGCGATGCTGCGACAGGCAAGCACGGCAGACCCGTGAGGGCGGATTGATAACGATCGCGGCATTACGAACCCTGAAATGCCGCGCACCGAGTATTGCTCATGTAACGTTATTCGTCGCGTCCGAGGCCCTCCAGCGGCATTTTTTTAGCTGACCGGTACGTTGCAAATTGTTTAGTCCTCTTGTTCATGTTGTAACTCGAACAGCAGCAGCGAGCGGCCAGTGACCGAATACTCGTGGCCGAACTCGAATCGCTCCTGGCCGCGTATCGATGGCTGATTGGTGTCGATCATGCAGGTCCAGAAGCCGCCGTCAGGCACTTCCGGCAACAGGAAGTTGACGATGTCGTGATGGGCATTGACCACCAGCAGCAGTGTCGCGTCGGCCCCTTTACGGCGAATGCCGGTTTCCTGTGCACGACCATCGAGCAGCATGCCCAGGCAGCGATTGTGCGCATCGTGCCAATGTTCGGTGGTCATTTCGCTGCCGTCCGCCGCCAGCCAGGTCACGTCCTTGACACCGATGTCCTCGTTGTAATTGCCCACCAGAAAACGCCCGCGACGCAGGATCGGGTAAGCCAGGCGCAATTTGATCAGGCGTTTGACGAACTTGAGCAGCGCCTTGCCGTCTTCGCTGAGGTCCCAATTGACCCAGCCGATTTCGCTGTCCTGGCAGTAGGCGTTGTTGTTGCCGTCCTGGGTGCGAGCGAACTCGTCGCCGGCCACCAGCATCGGCGTGCCTTGGGCGAGCAGGAGCGTGGCGAAAAAGTTACGCATCTGCCGAAGGCGCAGTTCGTTGATTTGCGGATCGTCGGTCGGGCCTTCGACGCCGTGGTTCCAGGACAGGTTGTTATTGCTGCCGTCCTGATTGTTTTCGTCGTTGGCTTCGTTGTGCTTGTCGTTGTAGGACACCAGGTCATTGAGGGTGAAGCCGTCGTGGGCGGTGATGAAGTTCACCGATGAATACGGCCGTCGACCGCGCTGATTGAACATCTCGCCGGAAGCGGTCATGCGACTGGCGAAGTCAGCCAATTGGCCATCGTCGCCTTTCCAGAACGCTCGCACGGTGTCGCGAAACTTGTCATTCCACTCAACCCAACCGGGCGGGAAATTGCCGACCTGATAACCACCGGGGCCGCAGTCCCAAGGCTCGGCAATCATTTTCACCTGGCGCAACACCGGGTCCTGGCGGCAGGCCACGAGGAAACTGTGACGTTCGTCGAAACCGTCGTGGTAACGCCCGAGAATGGTCGCCAGGTCAAAACGGAAGCCGTCGACGTGCATTTCCGTGGCCCAATACCGCAACGAGTCGGTGACCATTTGCAGCACGCATGGGTGGCTCAGGTCGAGGGTGTTGCCGGTACCGGAGTCGTTGATGTAGAAGCGTTTGTCGTCGGGCATCAAGCGGTAATAAGAGGCGTTGTCGATACCACGCATGGACAGGGTCGGGCCTTGTTCGTTGCCCTCGGCGGTGTGGTTGTAGACCACGTCGAGGATCACTTCCAGGTTGGCTTCGTGCAGGTGCGCGACCATTTCCTTGAACTCGGCGATCTTGCCGCTGGCCAGGTAGCGCGGGTCGGGGGCGAAGAAGGCGATGCTGTTGTAGCCCCAGTAATTGGTCATGCCCTTGTGCAGCAGGTGCTGGTCGTTGACGAAGGCATGGATCGGCAACAGCTCCACGGTCGATACGCCGAGTTTGCGAATGTGTTCCAGCACGTCGTCGACCATCAAGCCGGCGAAGGTGCCGCGCAGGTTTTCCGCAACGCCAGGGTGGCGCATGCTGATGCCGCGCACATGTGTCTCGTAAATGATCGTCTTGTCCCAAGGCACGCTGACGCGGTGGTCGTGACCCCAGGTGTGCGCCGGGTCGATGACTTTGCATTTGGGTACGAAGGGCGCGCTGTCGCGCTCATCGAAACTGAGGTCGGCGTCGGGGTGGCCAATGGTGTAGCCGAACAGTGCTTCGGACCACTTGAGTTTGCCCACCAGTTGTTTGGCGTAGGGGTCGATCAGCAACTTGTTGTGATTGAAGCGATGCCCGTTTGCGGGGTCGTAAGGACCGTAGACACGGTAGCCATAGATCAACCCCGGATGGGCGTCAGGCAAGTAACCGTGGTAGATCTCATCGGTGTATTCCGGCAGTTCGATGCGTTCCAGTTCCACTTCCCCGGCATCATCGAAAATGCACAGTTCGACCTTGGTGGCGTTGGCGGAAAACAAGGCAAAGTTGACCCCCAGACCATCCCAGGTCGCACCCAGCGGAAAGGGCAGACCCTCACGGATACGCGAGGGCTCGGCACGGGGTGCTGGCGTGTCTTTTTTTGGTCGGGTCATAAATGCTCCTGCAATGGAGGGAAATCGGCGTGTTTTTTGCGGGCGAGTGAGCCCGTTGTGACGAGCAGGCTCGCCACATGTTCATTCAGGGCAACAGCGGAAACGTCAGACCGCAGGCGGTTTTCGTGCTGCGCGAGGCTTTTTCTCGGCGGCTTTTTCCCCGGGAGGAATGACGGAGGACGCCGCAGCCGGTTTGGTTTTGGCCTTGGGCGCCGTCACCTTGACCTCGCCAGCCTTGCCATTGGCCGTCTTGCTGACGGTGGATTTGCTCGCCGGCGCCTTTGCCGGCTTTTTCGGCGCAAGGGCTTCGGCCTCGGCCAACTTGCGAGCCATTTCCCAGTGCCGGGCTTCCTGACCTTCAGGTTTTCCTTCTGACTCCCAGATCTGATAGGCAAACTCGCGGATGCGTTTATCGTCGGTACTCATCGCTATGCTCCTGCACTGAACTCAAGTGTCGGTAGTTTGGATAAAGAGATTGACCGGGAAATCCCCCAGCGCGGCGCTGATCATCAGCTCCCTGTTTTTTGTGACTGCGACGCCAGAAAAAAGTCCCTTCAGATTTTCCTCAGCGGTAGTGAACGGCAGACTGATGCGGGTATCGCCCCACTGCGGCGCATCCACGTGCGGTACGGCACTGTTTTCCAGCAGCGGCGCACAGCGGATTGGCACGATGACGATGGCGCGTTTTCCCTCCCATTGGCGAACAAACCCAAGCACTCTATGTGCCTGGTTGCCGACGACATCGAGTGCCTGGTAGGTGCCGTGGCGAAACAGTTCGGCATGCTCGGCACGCAGGTTCAGGGTCTGTGCGATCAAGGCTTGCTTGATGCGCCCGTCATGCCAGTGTTGCAACAGATCAGGCAGATCCAATGGTTGCGACAAGGCCTGTTGGCGGCTGGCGTAATCCACCGGGCGACGGTTGTCCGGATCAACCAGGCTGAAGTCCCAGAACTCGTCGCCCTGATAGAGATCCGGCACCCCAGGCACGGTCATGCGCAGCAAGGTTTGCGCCAATCCATTGAGGGCGCCGGGCACGGCGATGGCCCGGGCCACCTTGCCAAGGGCGCTGCGCAGCAGGTCACCCTCCGGGCTCAGCAGCAGGCGCCGGGTGAAGTTTTCGCTGGCTTGTTCGTAAGCATCGTTGGGTGCACTCCAGCTACTTTGCAACTTGGCTTCGCGCAGGGCTTTGCGTTGCCATTGGCTGACACGCGCGGCGTAGGCTTCAAGCGCCGATGGGTCATCGGCCTGCAAATCGAGCGGCCAACTGCCAAGCAGTGCCTGATAAAGAATCAACTCGTCACCGGCAGACGGCATCTGGTCATCGTCGCGCAATGGCCGGGCGAGGGCGCGCCAAAGGCCGATCTGTTCGACGTACCATTTACTGCGCTCACTCAAGATCGCCAGGCGCGCGCGCGTATCTTCACCGCGCTTGTGATCGTGGGTCGCGGTGGCGAGCAGGTTGTCGGGAAACAGTTCTAAGCGCTTGAGGCAGGCCTCATGGAAATCAGCCACCGGCGCACTGAATTGCTCGGTGTTGAAACCGACGTCATTGCGTGACAGCAACACCGCGGAGCGATAGAACGCCGTGTCTTCCACGGCCTTCGCGGCGGCGGGTGAAGTCAGCTGCTGGAAACGTACGCAAGCATGCTTGAGGCGCTTGCGCAGGCGGCCGGCGGGGCGTTCGCGCCAGGTTTCACCGCCCAACCATTTAGCCAGGCAATCGAGCACCGGCCAGTCGGCTTCGCCCAGGGTTTGGCGGGCACCGTCCATGGCCTGCTGGAAAAACACCTCGTCCTGGGCTGATCTACCGAGGGCGCTGATATAAGTGCGGTACACCGAAAAATGCACGATCAGTTCCTGCAAGGCGCGACGGATCGCGCCCAGCGTCAAATCGCGGGTCATGAGGTCATCGCGGGCCACCTGCAGCAAGGCCTGGGCCACGCTTTCGAAATCGCCGGCCAGTGAACCGTTGAGAATCTGCTGACGGGCCAGTTGTGCTTCCTGGCGGAAGTCGGCCGGGCGTTCGCTGTAGCGGTGCCAGACTTCACCCAAGGTGGTTTGCCCGTCGGGATCGTGTTGCAGCAGTGACAACTGATTCATGAATTCATAGCCGGTGGTGCCATCCACCCACCAATCACGGCGCAAGGTTTCACCGTTGCCAAGGATCTTCTCGACGTAGATCGGCAAGTGGCGGCTCGCTGACAGGCTGTCGACCCGCCGCCGCAGTTTGCGGCAGTAGCCGCGCGGGTCGGCCAGACCGTCAATGTGATCGATGCGCAAACCGTCGATCAGCCCTTCAGCCACCAATTGGAAAATCTTCGCGTGGGTCGCCTCGAACACCGCTGGACGCTCCACCCGCAAACCACCCAACTCATTGACATCGAAAAAACGCCGCCAGTTGATGTCGTCTGCGGCGGTACGCCAACTGGCGAGGCGATAACTCTGCCGTTCCAGCAGATCGTGCAAGCGTTGGAAGCCTTCAGGGGCCAGCGAATCGTAGGCTTTGAGGTTGTGCTCGATGGCTTGCAGAATCGCGGGGTCGCTGGCCAGTTCGCGCAATTGATCCTTCAATGGACCCGCCAGACTGTGGGCGTCAGTCTGATAGCTCAAGGTGCTGAAGTGGTCCGCCAGCTGTTTGAGCAGCTCGTTGTCCGACTTGAGCAGTTCGCCGTAATGCATCGGGCAAATCGGAAAGTGGTGGTCGTAATGCTCGACATGAAAGGCACCGTTCTGCGCATCGAAGCGCAGGGGCAGTGTGCCGTCCTGCAGGGCCACGCCATAATCGCTGCCGAGAAATGGCACCAGCAGTTGGCCTTCCATCAACGGATCGGGCGAGTGCCATTGGATATCGAAGAACTCGCCGTACGGGCTCAAGCGTCCCCATTCCAGCAAATCCAGCCACCAGGGGTTGTCGCAACCCCCCACAGCCATGTGGTTGGATACGATGTCGAGGATCAGCCCCATGCCTTGCCCGCGCAATGCGTCGACCAGGCGCCGCAATGCGGCCTCACCGCCGAGTTCCGGGTTGACCGAAGTCGGGTCGACCACGTCGTAGCCGTGCATGGAGCCGGCGCGGGCTTTCAACAAGGGCGAGGCATACACATGACTGATCCCGAGGCGGGCGAAGTACGGCACCAGTGGCACGGCATCGTCCAGGGTGAAGCCTTTATGGAATTGCAGTCGCAGGGTTGCCCGCAAGGGCAGCGTCGTCACTTGATTCATTGGTCACGCTCGGCCGCCTGGAGTCGCGCACAAGCGAGCAGTTCCAGACGCCGGGCTGCGTCGGCGTTATCGAGCAGCGCTTCGCTGTAACCGGGCAGGCGTCGCGACCAGTTTGGGTGGGTATCGATGGTGCCGGGCAGGTTGGCCTGCTGTTCTATACCCAGCGCATCTTCCAGCGGCAGCAACACCAGCGGCGCGCGGGTGTGGCCGAGGAAGCGCACGCTGGCATCGAGCACCTGATCGGTCTCGTGGGACTCTTCGCGAAAATTCTGCGGGTCCTGGCTCAGTGTCCGGCGCAAGCCTTCGCGCTCGCGTTCGCGGTGTTGACGCCATTCGATTTCGCCGCTGGCATCGACCAGGCCGAGGCGGGCGTTCCAGTCGATGTCGCGGCCATGCCACCAGCCATTGAGGGTCGGCAGGTCGTGGGTGCTGGTGGTCGCCAGGGCATTGTCCGGCCAGTCGAGGATCGGTTTGAAATGGGTGTTGTCCTGTTCAAACAGCAACACACGCATGCCCAGCATCGAGCGGGCGCTGAGTTTTTCCCGCAGGCCCTCGGGCACTGTGCCCAGGTCTTCGCCGAGGACGATGGCCTTGTGACGATGGGATTCGAGCGTCAACAGACGCAGCAAGTCGTCAATCGGGTAGTAAAGGTAGGCGCCGTCGGCAGGCGGTGCGCCGTTAGGGATGACCCATAAACGTTGCAGGCCCATGACGTGGTCGATTCGCAGTCCGCCGGCGTGGGCGAAATTGGCCCGCAACATTTCGATGAAGGCACGAAAGCCGTTGCGTACCAGACCTTCGGGCGAAAATGCCGAAATCCCCCAGCCTTGGCCCGTGCGATTGAGAATGTCCGGCGGAGCGCCGACCGTCAGCGCGGCAAGCAATTCATCCTGACGGCTCCAGGCCTGGCTGCCACCGCCATCGGCACCCACCGCCAGATCGGCGATCAGGCCGATGCTCATGCCACTGCTGCGGGCAGCGGCTTGCGCACGCTCCAGACAGCGGGTGATCAGCCACTGGCAGAAGGCGAAGAAGCCGATGCGTCCGGCATTCTCCTCAGCGAACTCAGCCAGCGCGGCGCTGCGCGGATTGCGCCATTGTTCCGGCCACTGGCGCCAGTCGAGGCTTTCTCCATTGGCGGCCCGTGTCTCCTGGATGGCCTCGAAGCGGCAATGGTTTTCCAGGGCTTCGCCACCGGCGTGGCGGAAACTGCTGAAGTCGGCGTGCAACGGGTGCTCGCCTTGTACGAAGCCTTCGTACAGCGCCTGCAACAGTTTGTGTTTGGCTGCCGCGGCGGCGGGCCAGTCGATCAGCGGCAACGCCTCAAGATCCTTGAGCTCGGCGCCCAGACCGGTGGCATCGATAGCGGCACGCATGGCCCGTTCGCCGAGAATGCTCCCCGGCGCGCAGTACAGACTGTTCAAAAACAGACGACTGGAGGGCGAATAAGGACTGTAGCGTTCGGTATCGTTGCTGAACATCGCATGCAGCGGACTGATCGCCAGGGCCTCGGCGCCGCGCTCACCGGCGACCCGTGCCAGATCTTCCAGCGCCTGGGTATCGCCGAATCCGCCATCGCCGGCTCGTCGCAAGGCATATAACTGAACGCTCAGGCCCCAGGCGCGGGGGATCGGACTGTCGACCGCATCGCCGACGCTGTAACAGCGCTCAGGGGCCACGGCCAGGGTAAAGGTTTGTCCGTCGATGGTGACGTGCTGATAACCCACCGGGATCAACCCAGGCAGAATCGCCTCGGCATCCAGTTTCAGATGCAGGCGGGAGCCGTCTTCCAAGTGAACTTCGCAGGGCGTTTCCGGCTGGAAGTAGCGGGCCAGGTCGAGCCCGCTGCCGACGTCCACGGTCATCAAAGGTGGCAGGTGCAGGGTGTCTTGTACCTGTTGCAGCTCTTGCAGGCTGGCGTCGATTTCCTGGGCACTTCCGGCCGGGTGACCAAGACCGGTGAGGACATTGCGCAGCACTGCGGGGGCGACTTTTTGCGGGCGGCCATTGGCGTCGATCCAGTCGACTGCCAGGCCCGCCCGGCTTGCAAGGATTTCCAGTTGCGCATCACTCATTGGCGCTCTCCATCGGGGGTAGCAAAGGGGCTGCGGCCGTGAGGCTGACAAGCGCGCAATACGGAGCCAGAGTGCCTCGGTCGAGCAAACTGGCGGACCGGGGCGGGTGTTCAAACAGCAACGAAGTTCTGGCCGACGCAGTGTGGAGTACAGGCGTGTCGCTTAGGTTCAGGTCAATGTGCAACAAACTGCCGTCGCCCAACCGCCAGGACGCGCTGACTGCACCGACGCCCAGGACGTCGGCATCCAGGGCCTGGGTGCCGGGCAGGCGCGGGATGATCTGTTGGTGGCGGATCTGCAACAGCTGGCGATACAAGGCGTGCATCGGCGAAGTCTGGTTGTGCGCCAGATTCGGCCGTGACGCTTTGAAGGTCTGCGGGTCGTTGGGATCGGGAATCTGCTCGCGTCTATGCGGATCGGCGAAGGCGCTGAAGGCAGCAAACTCGTTGCGTCTTCCTTCACGTACCAGCTGTGCCAACTCGCCGTGATGACTGGTGAAAAACAGAAACGGCTGCTGCGCAGCGAATTCCTCGCCCATGAACATCAGCGGAATCATCGGCGAAAGCAGTAGCAATACGGTTGCAGCTTTCAGTGCATCGGGATGGGCCAATTGGTGCAGGCGCTCGCCGAATGCCCGGTTGCCGATCTGGTCATGGTTCTGCAGGAACAGTACGAAAGCGCTGGGCGGCAAATGACCGCTGGGCTCGCCACGGGGTTCGCCATGGCGGTTGATATGGCCCTGGAACACGAAACCCTGGCTGAGGCAGCGGGCCAGTTGTTGCGTAGGATTGTTCGCGTAATCGACGTAATAAGCGTCGGTTTCGCCGGTCAGCAGCACGTGCAGCGCATTGTGGCCATCGTCGTTCCACTGCGCGTCGTAGCCTTTTTCCAACAGGCTCGACTGATTGTGTTCGTTTTCCACGGTAAGCCAGATATGTCGCGCGGGGTCCGTCTGCTGGCGCACCCGTTGAGCAAGCTCCTGGAGAAAGTCCGGGTCCTCTATGGCATGCACCGCGTCCAGGCGCAAACCGTCGAAGCGGTACTCCATCAACCACATCAAGGCGTTGTCGATGAAGAAATCCCGCACCTCGCGCCGCCGGAAGTCGATCGCCGCGCCCCACGGCGTGTGCTTGTCCTCGCGGAAGAAGCTTTTGGCGTAGCGATGCAGGTAATTGCCGTCCGGCCCGAAGTGGTTGTAGACCACGTCGAGAATCACCGCCAGACCATGGCCGTGGGCCGTGTCGATCAAGTGCTTGAGTTGTTCGGGCGTACCGTATGAAGCTTGCGGCGCGTACGGCAACACGCCGTCGTAACCCCAATTGCGCGCTCCGGGAAATTGCGCGATAGGCATCAATTCGATCGCGGTCACGCCCAGCTCGACCAGCCGCGACAGATGCTGCTCGACCGCCTCAAAGCCGCCGAGCAGACCTACGTGCAACTCGTAGATCACCGCTTCGTGCCACGGTCGCCCCTGCCAGGCGCTGTTCTGCCATTGATAAGCCAGCGGATCGACCACCACGCTGGGTTGGTCGATATCACCAGACTGGGCACGGGAGGCCGGGTCAGGCACCTCTATCTCGCCATCGATGTTGTAGCGATAGCGAGTTCCCGCCGGGCAACGGGTGTTGATCACGAACCAGCCGTCGGCCTGGGGCATCAACGGCAAGGATTGTCCATTTTCCAATTCGACACTGACGTAAAACGCATCTGGCGCCCACAACGCGAATCGCGTTTGTTCTGCGTCCAGCTTGATTGCGCCGTGGGGCCAGGTCTCAAGGGTCCGTAACGGCATTTGCAAAACCTCTTATTGTTTGTGCGATTTCCCCAAGGCCTTGGCCACTAGTTGTTCATAGAGTTCGGCATAGGGTTCGACGGCTTTGCACCAGTTGAACGGTGCTGCCATGGCTCGGCAACGCATGGCGTGCAACAAGTCCGGAAATGCGAAGACCTTGAACGCGCGGCTCAGGGCCTCCTGATAACTCTCGACCGTGGATTCATCGAACAGGAAACCGGTCACGCCGTTTTCAATGGTGTCGGCCAGGCCCCCGGTATTGCGCGCCACCGGCAGGGAGCCGAAGCGCTGGGCGTACATCTGGCTCAGGCCGCAAGGTTCATAGCGTGAAGGCATCAACAGGAAATCGCTGCCGGCGAACATGCGCCGGGCATCGGTTTCGTTAAAGCCGATGCGCACGCCGATCTGACCGGGGAACCGCAAGGCCAGCTCGCGCATCGCTTGTTCTTCTTCCGGCTCGCCACGACCGATGATCGCGATCTGGCCACCGGATTTGACGATGTATTCGGAAACCGCTTCGGTAAGGTCCAGGCCTTTCTGGTAAACCAGACGTGAAACCACGGCAAACAGCGGACCTTCGGAGTCGTCGAGGCCAAACAACTCGCGTACATGGGCGGCGTTGGCGGCCTTGCCGTCCCAGTCACCGATGCTGAACGGGCAGAGCAAGTGCGCGTCAGTGGCGGCGTCCCAGCTTTCATCGATACCGTTGGGAATGCCGCTGAGCAAACCTTGCTGGGTCTTGGCGGCGAGAAAGCCGTCGAGACCGCAGCCGAAATCCGGTGTGGTGATTTCCTGGGCGTAGGTCGCGCTGACGGTGGTGATGTGGCTCGAGTAGGCCATGCCGGCCTTGAGGAACGACATCTTGCCGTAGAATTCCATGCCTTCCTGTTGCAGCGCGTGATGGGGAATACCCAGTTCCGGGCAGGAACCCAGGCTGGTCACGCCTTGATAGGCGAGGTTATGGATGGTGAACAGCGTCGGGGTACGCTGCCCGCGCCAGTGCATATAGGCAGGCGCCAGGCCGGCCGGCCAATCGTGGGCGTGCACCAGGTCCGGGCACCAGTGGATTTGGGCGAGGTTGGCGGCGATATCGGCAGCGGCCAGACCGAGGCGGGCGAAACGAATGTGATTGTCCGGCCAGTCGCGGCCATTGTTGGCGCCATAAGGCGAACCTTCGCGCTCGTAGAGTTCAGGGCAGATCAACACGTAAATGACCAAGCCATCGGGCATGTCCATGCGCCCGATCTTGCACGGCGGCAATGCGGCATGACCGCCAAGCTCGCCAATGATGTGAATCGGATTTTCGCTGTGCAGCACTTGCGGGTAACCCGGAATCAAAACCCGTACATCGTGCAAGTGCGCCATGGCGCGGGGCAGTGCAGCGGAAACGTCGCCCAAACCACCGGTTTTCACCAGATCGGCGATTTCCGAGGTCACGAACAAGACTTTTTTCTTGTTCGGATTTCGGCTGGCCACGGGAGCCAGTGTCTTGGTGCCGGGAACGCTGATCGATTGGGAAGCCGGTGCACTCACAGTGCTTGATTCGCCGACATGCTGATGAGCACGTTCTCCCTGAACATCTAAAGCCGCACTAATCATATGAATCTCCCGCGTTGTTGATCTTCTTAGGCCTGGCAGACGGTGTTTCGTGGCCAAATCCTGTGGCCGGGCGCTGAAGCGCTGCGCATCAGTGAGCAAGCGCTGCCCAATGCGCTGTAGCAAGATGGGTGGAGTAGCCATTGCAAGGATTGCACCAGTCGCAACGCAGCTTCCTTTTAGTCGACCGACCATGCGTGGCAAAAGTTTCGACTTTTTTCCCACTTTGTGACCGACCGGTTTTGCCCCGAGAAATGAGTCTAGGCCAGAAGTTAGAGCGGTAACGTGCAGATGGCAAAATTGTTCGACAATCGGTTGACGAGGTACGAGCGTGCCGGATTTGAGGGCTTACGCACCGACGAAGGGCAGGTTTTTTTGCAGTTTTGTCAGGAAATGAAGCAGTACTGTCACATCGGTGTGCGTCTGTGAACAGCGGCAATGCACCATTGCAGTGCAGGCTCTTGGGTGGTCGCCATGAGTACGGGGCTCATCGCGAGCAAGCTTTGCTCCTACAGGTCGCTTCAGTAGGAGCAAAGCTTGCTCGCGATGAACGATAACGCGGTATCCGTTGAGTACACGAACGGGCTGACCCCACGAATCGCCAATCAGCGTCATTGGCACCGCCTTCAGCCTTGCCTCAATTAACGCACAGGGTTGGTTTTGTTCAGCCAGTCGAGCAGGGCCTTGTGGAATTGCGCCGGTTCTTCCATTTGCGGGGCGTGGCCCATGCCGGGGAATTCGACCAGTGTCGATTGGGGAATCAGTTTTGCCACCTGCTTGCCGAGTACGTCGTAACGGCCGATCTTCGCCTTGACCTCCGGTGAAGCGAGGTCCTTGTTGATGGCGGTGCTGTCGGCCGTGCCGATCAACAACAGGGTCGGCATCTTCAAGTCCTTGAACTCGTAATACACCGGTTGGGTGAAGATCATGTCGTAGATCAGTGCCGAGTTCCATGCGACCTGAGCCTTGCCAGGGCCTTTGGCCAGACCGGCGTACATGTCTACCCAGCGATCAAACTCCGGTTTCCAGCGCCCGTCGTAATAGGTGCTGCGCTGATAATCATGAATGCCCTGTGCGTTGACCTTCAGCTCACGTTCGTACCACTGATCGACGGTGCGGTACGGGACGCCGAGGGCCTTCCAGTCTTCCAGGCCGATGGGATTGACCATCGCCAGTTGTTCAACCTGATCGGGATACTGCAGCGCATAGCGGGTGGCGAGCATGCCACCGGTAGAGTGGCCGAGCAGGGTGGCTTTCTGGATGCCGAGGGCTTTGAGCAATTGCTGGGTGTTGCTCGCCAATTGCTGGAACGTGTACTGATAGTGGTCAGGCTTGCTGGATGTGCAGAAACCGATCTGGTCCGGGGCGATGACCCGGTAACCGGCGTCACTCAGTGCCTTGATCGAGGTTTCCCAGGTGGCCCCGCAGAAATTCTTGCCGTGCATCAGCACCACGCTGCGCCCGTTGGCCTTGCCATGGGCGGCGACGTCCATGTAACCCATTTGCAGGGATTTGCCCTGGGATTGGAAGGCAAAGTGTTTGACGGTGTAAGGGTATGCAAAACCTTGTAATTCAGGACCGTACGCCGGGCCTTCAGCGGCAAGGGCCGGCAGTGCGGCGGTGAGCAGCAGGCCGGCAAACCAGTGTGAGCGGGTCAAGGGCATGGGTGAACTCCATTGGAAATCCGCCGATCCTGGATCGGCATGATTAGGGCGACATTAAACAGGCAATCGCCACCACGGTTGGTTCAACCCATCCAGCCCAAAGTGGCCAATGCCAGTACGCCATAGCGGGCGCCCTTGGCCAGGGTCACGATCAGCAGGAATCGCCCCAGCGGCTCACGCAACACACCGGCCACCAGCGTCAGCGGATCGCCGATGATCGGCAGCCAGCTGAGCAGCAGTGACCAATGTCCGTAGCGCTGATAGTGGATACGGGCTTTTTCCAGATGAGCAGGGCTGACCGGGAACCAGCGCCGGTCACGGTAGCGTTCAACGGTGCGGCCCAACCACCAGTTCACCAGCGAGCCGAGGACATTGCCCAGTGTCGCCATTGCCAACAATACCCATAGCCAGTATTTGTCGCTGAGCAGCAAGCCCACCAGCAGGGCTTCGGACTGCAACGGCAACAAGGTCGCGGCACCAAATGCCGCCAGGAACAAACCGATATAGGCGCCGAAAATCAATGGGCCGGGTAGTCGGCCACGACCACATCCGTGCCGTCCTTTTTCAGGCCGATCACCTGATAGGCATCGCTCATGCCGTCCATCTCCATGCCGGGCGAGCCCATGGGCATGCCGGGCGCGGCCACGCCCAGCAGGTCGTTGCGTTTGCTCAGGGCCAGCACCTGATCGGCCGGGACATGGCCTTCAACGAATTTGCCGTTGACCAGCCCGGTGTGGCAAGACGCCAGACGCGGCGGTACGCCATGCTGTTGCTTGAACTCACTCATGTTGGCTTCGACGTGGTCCTCGACCTTGAAGCCGTTGGCTTCCAGGTGAGTGATCCATTTTTTGCAGCAGCCGCAATTGGCGTCGCGGTGGACTTCGATCGGGATCAGGTCAGCGGCCTGGGCCAGGGAAGAAATGAACAGGGCGCTCAAGGCAGCCAGACGCAGAGAGTTTCGCATGACGGGTCAAGTCTCGGATTGCGGGCGAAAAAAACGCATTCTGACCGGTTTTTCCGGGCAGGCATTCATGGTTTGTATCAAAGTACTACGGCGCAGTGCAGCCCTATTATCGTAGATCAAGGCTGTCAGGCAGATGAGGGCGGCATGACAAATTTGTCAGCCGGGGCGACGCTCAGGCAGTTGATGTAACATGTGGCCCCGGTTGCAACGCCCATCCCCACTGAACGGCAGGGATCTGGCAGCAATCGGGTACACAGCGCATACACTTATTCAGATTCAGGAACTGCAATGACCCAGTCGCAACGTTTGAAATATTCGATTCTGATCTCCCTGGTGGTCCTGGGGATCATGTTTGGCCTTTCGTATTTGCAGAACACCGGTGTCATCAGTGAAAAACTGTTCCAGTACATAGCCATCGGCGTGGCGGTGGTCGTGGTCGTGATCAATGGCGTGATGCGTCGCAAGGTGAAGCCCTGAGCCGTGAGGCTCAAGGCCACTTGATCAATCGTTGTGCAGCACGGCGGCGGCCCGTGGGTCGAGGCTGTAGCTTTTGTCCGGGTTGAGGACGATCACGCCTTCGCTGCACAGACGTTTCAACACCTCGCGAACACTCAGAAAGGACAGGGGAATATCCAGTTCCAGCAAATGACTGTGTACACCGCGCACGCCCAGGCTGCGGTCGCTTTCGGCGGCTGTCAGCAAAGCGTCGATGACTTTCAGGCGAATCAGACTCGTTCGCAAGCCAAAGCTTTTGAGCAGGAAGCGAATCCTCTCGTTGCCATTGCGCTCGGTACGCTGGTCGAAAACGCCGACCCCAATGGAGGTGCTCTTTGGCGCGTTGCTACCGTCCGTTGGCAGATGCGAGTTGTACATTGCAAAACTCCTTTTCAGAGCCTGATCAGGAAAAATGGGGCGCTCTTGCATAACAAGACGTATGAGCGACCCAAATAATGAAGACTTGAATGTAGAAATTTCGTCGTCATTACGTCACCGCTCTGTCGGGCGCCTCTGGATGGCAGTTCATTCTCCTAAATTTTTGTCGTTTGCTTCGTCCCTGAAAGGATGCGCAGTGCGTGTCAGTACGCAGAACTGTGACCATTGTTTTTCGATCAGGAGCGAGTGTGATTATTTCCAGCCAGTTAACCAGGTTGAGCCTGGCAGGTTTGTTCTTGGGGCTCAGTCTCGCGGCGAATGCACGCAGCCAGCCTGAGCAGGCGAGTGCCGATATCCGCCGGACCACGTTCGGTGTTCCGCACATTCGTGCCGAAAACGAGCGAGGGCTCGGTTATGGCATCGGCTATGCCTACGCTCAGGATAACCTGTGTTTGCTGGCGAATGAGATCGTCACGGTGAACGGTCAACGCTCGCGTTATTTCGGCCCTGATCAATTCACGTTGGAAGAGCGAGCAAACCTGGCCAGCGACTTGTTTTTCAATGGCTTGAACACAGAGCAGGCGGTCAGCGGGTTCTGGCGGGCACAAACCCCTGAAGTGCGCGAACTGATGGAAGGTTATGTGGCCGGCTACAACCGATTCCTGTCGCAAAGCCGAGGGCAGGGGCTACCGGCGCAATGTCAGGGCGACTGGGTGCGGGAAATCACCACCACGGACCTGGTCAAGTTGACTCGACGGCTGTTGGTCGAAGGGGGGATCGGGCAATTTGCCGAGGCGGTGGCGGGGGCGACACCCCCGACTGCCGTCGCCACCCATGCCGGTGAGCGCGCGTCATTTCAGCTGGCTGCTTCGCGCCTGCAGCGTTTTGCCCTCGACCGCGGCAGCAATGCGGTGGCGGTGGGCAGCGAGCGCTCCTTCAACGGCCGTGGCATGTTGTTGGCAAACCCTCATTTTCCGTGGGTCGGCGGCATGCGTTTCTATCAAATGCACCTGACTATTGCGGGCAAACTGGATGTGATGGGGGCTGCATTGCCGGGCCTGCCGTTGATCAATATCGGTTTCAACCGGCATTTGGCCTGGACCCACACCGTGGACACGTCCAAGCATTTCACCCTGTACCGCTTGCAACTCGATCCAAAGGACCCGACCCGCTATCTGCTCGACGGCAAGTCACTGCCGATGCACAGGCAAGCACTGACCGTCGATGTGAAGCAAGCCGATGGAACGGTCAAAGCCATTTCCCACGTGGTGTACAGCTCGCAGTTCGGCCCGATCGTGAATTGGCCCGGCAAACTGGATTGGGATAACCAGTTTGCCTACAGCCTGCGTGATGCCAACCTGGAAAACGATCGGGTGTTGGCCCAGTGGTACGCGATGAATCGCGCCAATAGCCTTGAAGCGTTTCAGGCCAGTGTCAACAAGATCCAGGGCATCCCTTGGGTCAATACGCTGGCGGCGGATGACAAGGGGCAAACCCTGTACATGAATTTGTCGGTGGTGCCCAACGTCAGTGCCGAGAAACTGGCGCAGTGCAGCGATCCGCGTATCGGTCTGGAAATGATCATTCTCGACGGTTCGAATAGTGCGTGCGCGTGGGACATTGACCCGCGGGCCGCGCAGAAAGGCATTTATGCAGCAGACAAGCTGCCGCAACTGTTGCGCAAGGACTTTGTGCAGCATTCCAATGATTCGGCTTGGATGGCCAACCCGGCGCAACCGTTGACCGGTTACTCGCCGCTGATCAGCCAGGAAAACCAGCCATTGGGTTTGCGTGCGCGATTCGCCCTGCAACGGTTGGGCAGACTGACCCAGGCGGGAACGCTCAGCGCGCAGGATCTGCAACACATGGTGATGGATGATCAGGTCTATCAGGCCGCACTAGTGATGCCGGACCTGCTGCAGTTCTGCGCCGATGGTCTTGGCACCGATGCGAAAACGCTGGCCCCGCTGTGCGCCAGTTTCAAGGCCTGGGACCGCAAGGCAAATCTGGACAGTGGCCTGGGCTTCGTACACTTCCAGAATGTCATGGAAGCTTTGCAGCAAATGCCGGATGTCTGGCGTGTAGCGTTCGATCCCAAAGACCCGCAACACACGCCACGGGGTTTGGCGCTTGATCGTCCGCACGTGGTGAAAGCGTTGCGCCAGGCGATGTTGGCCTCGGTGGAGCAGGTCAACGCCTCCGGGCTGAAGCAGGCCACGCGCTGGGGTGATGTTCAAGTCGTCAGCAGCGGTGTCCAGCAAACGCCGATTCACGGTGGGCCGGGAACATTGGGCGTCTACAACGCCATCCAGAGTGTGCCCCGCAGCGACGGCAAACGCGAAGTTGTCAGCGGCACCAGCTACTTGCAGGTGGTGACGTTCGATGAGAACGGTCCGCAGGCCAAAGGTGTGTTGGCGTTCTCGCTCTCCAGTGACCCGTCTTCGAAGTACGCGCGGGATCAGACTGAGGCATTTTCGAAAAAACAGTTGAGTGTGCTGCCGTTCACCGAGCAACAGATCCAGGCCGATCCGCACTATCAGGCCATGACCCTGCGCGAGCAGGATGAAAGAACCGGGAAGGTGGCGGCACAGTAAACACCGCTGCAGCCGTTCAATGAAAGGCCGCACTCGGCAAAGGATGCGGCCTTTCAGCTTTTCGGCGGTTGTTGCGGGATGGAGTTGAGGACCGGGTTGCCCTCTTTGTTGCGGGTCAGGTAGACCGGCAGCACCTTGGGCAGGGTTGCCACCAGGCTATTGAGTTCCTTGATGTTGTAGATGCCCCCAATCCGGATCGCGCCGGTATTGTGGTCGGCAACCATCAACGGGTTTTCCAGGTAGCGGTTGATCAATGGCAACGCATCGTTGAGCGCCAGGTCATCGAGTACCAATTTGCCGTTGAGCCAGGCCAGCGCGTTGTCGTTGTCGTAGGTCTGGCTGATCTGCGGAATGTAATCGCCCTGGCGGTAACTGGCCTGCATCGACGGGCCAAGCCTCAAACCATCTCCCGGCAGGTCATCATTGCTGCTGACCAGCACCGATCCTTCGATCAGATTCACTTTGACCTGGTCTTCATACATCCAGACATTGAACCTGGTACCGGTGACGCGGATCTTGCCTTCAGCCGCCTTGACCACGAAAGGGTGGCCAGTGTCATGGCTGACGCTGAAAAACGCTTCGCCCTTTTTCAGAGTGACCTGACGACGATCCTTGTAATTGCTGTAGGTCAGCTCGCTGCCCAGGTTCAGTTCGACTTTGCTGCCGTCATTCAAAGTGACCTGGCGTATGTTGTTGGTCGCTTCAAAGTGCTGGTATGAATTGGGCAGCCAGCCCAGATTCCAGCCGCTGTAGGCCGCCAGCGGCAGTGCCAGTGCACAGACGGCGGCGGCCATGCCAAAGGTGCGCCATGGAGACTGTGACTTGACGGGCACCATCGGCACGACGACAGCAGGCTCTGGACGAGGCAAATCCCCCGCGACATCCCAGATTTCCAGCATGGCTTCGTACTCGAAGGCATGAAGCGGGTGTGCACTGCGCCACTGCTCGAACGCCAGACGCTCCTGCGCGGTGCAGTCTTCGGCGTGCAAGCGCATGCACCAATGCGCTGCGGCATCGGTGATGGCGTCGTATTCGTCTTGGGAGAGAGAGTGGTCGGTCATTGACTCATCCTGATTTGCGCCATTCTAACCTTGAGGGCGGCCGGCGAGAAACATCGGTCATGGCAATTAACCATCAAAGAGTGTTTATTTTTACCGGGATGCCCGTAAACACGGGGACGCCAGGTTTTATTCGTCGTCAGTGTGAAAAAACATTCACGGGCAGACCCGGCGGATCTGCGCATGTTTAATAGATCAGGCTGACGTGTTGGAAGTGGATGGAAGCGGGTCGAGCTGCCGCCCCATTTCACAAATCAGAAAGGCAATCGAATCGGCATTGCGCAAAATGATGTCGATCCGTTTCTCAGCGTTACTCGGATCCAGGAACGCATCGCGGGCTGCTGCCATGGTACGGGTGCCCGCAATAGTGAGGATTTCCTTGCCAATGTGAGTCGAACCCGGGATCGAATCCAGGCTTATCCATGACTGCAAGCGACTGTTCCAGCGTGCGAAGAGTTCCTCCTTCGGGGTGCTCAGGGACAACGCCTCCCGCTGAAACTTCGTCTGACTTTGCTTCATTGCCCGGCCGTAACCGGTGATCGGTGCGACAAGATCGAGAAATGGCCGCCGGGCTTCCAGGGTCGCGATATCCAGGGTTTTTGAAAACTGATGGGAAAATTCGTGAATCAGCGTGGCTGCCTGGCTGTGACCATCGACATCAAAGGGTTCAGTCAGACAGGACTTGTACCAGTCCAGTTGTTGATCGAAGAACCTTTCAGTGAAATGCACATGGTTGCTTGCGTCATCATTGACCACGAACGCGATCAGATTGGCTTGCTGGTATTTGTTCGAACCGACGACAAAGCGCTCGGTGTTCATCAAGTCTTCGTCCGGATCCACCAGTGCCGTACACACCGGCAGTATCGCCTGTTTGATTTTATCGAGCAGGGCGGTGTCGACGGTGCTGACATCAAAAAAACGCTTGAGAAAGGTGTCGAGGCGCGTGCCACTGGTGAGTTGCCTTTGTTGCGCCAGATTGTGCAGGCTGTTGAAGGCGTAATAGCGCGCCAGATCGATGGCCTGAACAATCATGCGGGCCTTTTCCGGATGATTGGCGCGGATGGCTGCCATGCCCCGCGCTTCGATGTTCAGTACCAGCCTGGCTTCGAGGCTGGCCACATAGTCGTTACGCATTTTCGACAGGGCTTTTCCGTAATGCACGGTGTGCACGTCGGGGTCGAGCACCAATTGCCGGGTCGATGTGCTCGCCAGATAGGGCCCGTCGTGGCTGGCATTGAGGATTTGCCAGACCGCAGCGGGTTTATCGACGCGATAGACCTTGCCGGCGATGGGCGCGTAACGGTGTTTGTCGACTGAATTGAGGTAGGTGCCATCGACGGCATTTTTGCTCAGATCTTTCAGGGACACGGTCGACGCTTCGAAGGTTTGCAATTGAGTGCGTGAGGCAGACGTCAGTTTGATCTCAGACCATTTCGGTTTAGTCACGGCGGTGATGACCGGTGTTGTTTCGCTGGATTCCTGCAATGTCAGCTGTTCATTCTCCAGCGACAAACGCCCCAAGGAGACCATTTGTACCGTACCGGCAATAAACGCCTGCAAGGCCCGCGTCCAATGGTGGTCCTGCAACGCTTCGGCGGAGGCTTTGAAATCCTTGAAGCTTTGCCATAAGAACTGCACATAGGCGAGTTTGCCCGGCAACAGACCGGACGCCAGTTTGAGACCGGAGCTGAACAGATGTTTGACGGCCTCCCAATCCGACTGGCCGTTGGCAAGCGATCGGCTGCCAAGCATTCGCTGCAACAGGCTGGCATTGTCGCTGAACAAGCTATCCAGCAGATTGCCGTCAATGGCAGACGAGGCGAGGGTGATTTCGCTTTCCTCGCCCATCGTGGACTTGAGCAGGTTGCTGAAGATCGACTGTTGGTTTTCAGGTAATCGTCGAATCACCAGGTCCTGGAACGCCCCGGGGGTATTGATCGCCGCAACGACTTTGGCCTCGCTTTCAAACTCGCTGAAAGCCGAGCCTGCAAAGTATGGCGCATACAGGACATGCGGCCCGTGATGATCGGCACCAGGGCTGATCAAATACAGTCCCAGAGTTTTGATGGCAGCGGCCCCCGCTGTTTTGATCAGTTCGAGCGGTCGGACGATAGCGTGCGCGCCGTCCACCGAGGCTCGAGCGGTGGCGTCCGGCATATCGAGCACTTGGCTGACCAGATCGAATGCCTCGCCGGAAAGACGCTGTTGCAACTTCAATGCGTGAGCATGCTGCAAGAGCTGCCAAGGAAGCTGTTGGGCAAAACGACGTTTACACCCTTCAGTGTCAGCGCCGGTCAATGTATCCGCCACCCGTTTTGCAAAGTCACTCTCGATATTCAGGGACTGCAAAAACTGTTGAACAACGCTCTGGTTCAGTCCCTCGGGCAGCGAGGTGGTCGTGGTTGATGTGATCTTGAAGCCCGTGCCTTGAGCAATCTTGACGTGATTGAGGGCGAAATCGGTCAGGGCCAGAGGCGGGCCGGCCAACGCCAGGTTGGGGGTGATTGTGATGTCGTCAGGGCTGAGCGACGTCCCGGGAAACCGGCTGGCAAGCAATGACTTCAACCGCTCGCGCGTGTAGTCAGATAGCGTCTGTATTCCATGCAGATAGTCTTTGTCATCGGTAACGCTGTTGCGGTACTGCTCCAGCAGTTCGATGTGCAACTGTTGCTCTTCGACGGGCGCCATGCCCAGCCAGGCGGGTAAGGACTGCTGTTGTGAAATGGCTTTGGCGATACTGGCGGCCCTGGGCAAGTTGGTGTCGATGATGTTTTTCGTCAGTTCGCCAAGTGCCTTGCGCTCTTTGGCCTGCGCAAGCTTGCGCGAGCGTACCTGCTCACAAGTGGCCAGAAAGTGTTCGATGGATGATTGCGTGAGGTGCTCCATCACGTTGCCTTCGATCAGCCGCAACGCGTGGATTGAGTAGCGTTGATGAAATTGACGCAGGGCGGGGGACAGGTTCTCCAGCAGCTCCAGACGGATGCGAGGGTCGAGCAGGCGTCGGTTCAGTACCTGTTTCGCGCGGTTGAGCGAATCAAAGACCTCGAGTCCTGCTGCCGGGGACCATAAAATGACGCGTCCCGAATGTTGGTTATCAAGTCCGCCACGCTCGGTCAGCAGCACGCAATTGGCCAAGGGCAGCAGCTCTTTCTGTCCGCTGCATTCAAGCATCAGCGTGTAGGCGTCAGGCCGGAACCCATTGAGTGCGCGGCGACTTTTGCGATCCGGTTGATCGGGGTTGAACACCGTGTCGACGATGGACTGTTCTGCCGTCCGCAAGGTTCTATCAAGCACCCGCAGCCTGGCTTCCCCGCCAACTCCGACGGACAGGGCATGGGCTATTTTCGGTTTGATTTTCTCCAGATAGAGCCGTTGCAACGCGAGTGAAGTGATCGGTTGGGCGGCGAAGTCTGTGCTGATCGGTGTTTCGACAGCCGTGAAAGTTTTCACGTAGGCCGCCGCGGTGTCGCCGCGCACCGCCGAGGGTTTTTGCTTGCCCACCAGCATTGGCTGTGTACTCCAGCGACCATCGGTGCCGAGCGCGAGCAAGCGTTCGCTGATCATCGAACGTATATCCAGCGCCTTGTCGAACAGGGCATGGAGATTCACCGTGCCGTCGCTGTGACGGAAAACCTGCAAGGCGTATTCGATGTTTTGCCGTTGTTTGGTGATGATTGCCTCGAACAGAACCGTGAATATCGGGCCGTAAACGACCTCTCCGGAGACTTGCGGCTGATCGAATCCGATGAAGCTGTTTCGTTCGCCCAGACTCAGCAGGCCATAGAGTTCGTCCTCGTGACCACTGGCGCTGAACTTGCTCATCAACGTCGCTTTCAAGTCTTGATAGTCTTTCAGTACCTGTAATCCCTGGGTCGGGGTGTAAAGGTAGGCAGTCGAGTGGCTGATCATCAGCGAGCCCGCCAATTCCACGAAGTTGGCTTGCTGCTCCCACAGGCGCACCGTCTCCAGGGTAACGGTGTGCGTGGTGGCGGTTGGTTGAAACAAAGTGTGCAGGGCACGGCTTTGGTCGGGGCTGATGATCTTCGCCTCACGCTTGAGCAAAATATCTGCTCGTGCCTGCTGACACAGGGCCCTGCTGAAGAGTGACCGGCGCGTTGCACCGTCACCGGCTGCGGGTGCTTCCCAGTAGGCTTCCAAGCGCTGGAAAAGCAGGGGCAGCAGTTTGCTGGAGGCGCTAAGTACCGCAGCTTGCCAATGTTGCTGGTCGGAACTGCTGGCCTTTTTCTGCGGGTGAGAAAACTCGACATGTTGACCCGCTGGCCACTGTTGATTGCGGTAATGGGACAGCACCGCAGCCTTCAGTGACAAGGAGTTGCTCAAGCGTTCAAAGGTGTTCTGCGTCTGGCCGACAGTGGCGTCGAGATAAAAATCTGCCCGGGTCTGACGCTGATCGAGCCCGGGCTGCGTGTTCGCCAGCAAGTCGGCAATTATCGTGTCGAGCAATGAATCGAGGGACGGTAGGGCAACCAGTTCGTCGATGAGTGCCTGATCATTCACAGCCAGGTTTTGGCGGATGGCAGCACCCTGGTCTTCGAATACATCGCCATCGATCGTCTGATAAGTCACCTGGACGCTGGTAGCCTCCGCCAGCGTCTTGCGCTGGGCAAGGGACATGAAGGCCAGCAGGTTATCGTCCTCGTCAGCGTCGCCAAGTTTTTGTACCAGGTGTTCGGTCAAGGCTGCTCGGCTGTAGAACTTCTGAATGCCGGCGTAGGGTGTATAAACGATCGCCCCGTTGGTATCCGGAGAAGGGCTCAACACGAAACAGCCGGCAAGAGGCACCGGTACCTGGTCGGAGGTGCCTATCAGTATTCTTTCGACGAGCATCGGTGGTGACTGACGACTGCGCAGGGTCTGGCTGGTGAGTTCAATGTGCTTGAACCATTCGAAATCTTTGCGCGCCAGGCCGTGGATATTACCCAGTTCAGTCCAACGGCCGGGGGACTGCAGGGCTTCGGGGAAAAACAGTGGATCTGGAGGTACAGGCATTATCGAATCTCGAACAAGGCACTGCGCAGAGCGCCAATGGATGGAGCGTCGAGACTAAAAGCCGCGGCTGCGGTACGGGTGGTAGATAGTTAACGCACGACAGGTCCATGTTCATGCAAACAGGCACCACCGAAGGGTTGACAGCGCATACGCCGCGCGTTGTTAATCGGCGCTCTACGTACGCTGTAGCCCCCTCCAATAATTAGTCTGGAGCTTCAGATGTCTGCGCCACACGAACATGTGTCTACTGTTGTCTCGCAAAACCTGTCACTCGATGAGCTGACGGCACTGCTTGAGAAGATATTCCTGCGTCACGGCACTTCGGCCGATGTCGCGCGGGTGCTGGCGCAAAACTGCGCCGGTGCCGAGCGCGACGGCGCCCACAGCCACGGCGTGTTCCGTATGCCTGGCTATGTCTCGACGCTCAAGAGCGGCTGGGTCGACGGCCAGGCTGTTCCGACGGTCGAGGATGTGGCTTCGGGGTTTGTCCGGGTCGATGCCAAAAACGGTTTTGCGCAACCGGCCCTGGCTGCCGCTCGGCCACTATTGATAGAAAAGGCTCGCAGCGCGGGCATCGCGGTCCTGGCGATCCGTAATTCCCACCACTTCGCGGCACTCTGGCCGGACGTTGAACCCTTTGCCTATGAAGGGTTGGTGGCGCTCAGTGTGGTTAACAGCATGACGTGTGTGGTGCCCCACGGTGCCGATCGACCATTGTTCGGCACCAACCCGATTGCCTTCGCTGCCCCTCGGGCTGACGGCGAGCCAATCGTGTTCGATCTGGCCACCAGCGCCATCGCCCACGGCGATGTTCAGATCGCAGCGCGCAAGGGCGAGCGCCTGGCACCCGGCATGGGCGTGGACAGTCTCGGTCAGCCGACCCAGGACCCGAAGGCGATTCTTGAAGGTGGCGCGTTGTTGCCGTTCGGCGGGCACAAGGGCTCGGCGCTGTCGATGATGGTGGAGCTGTTGGCGGCGGCGTTGACCGGGGGTAATTTTTCTTTCGAGTTCGACTGGAAAAATCACCCGGGCGCAAAGACTCCCTGGACCGGTCAATTGTTGATCGTCATCGACCCGAGCAAAGCCGCCGGGCAGAACTTCGCCGAACGCAGTCAGGAGTTGGTGCGACAGATGCACGGTGTGGGGCTCAAGCGATTGCCGGGTGATCGGCGTCACTATCAGCGGGCCAAGTCGCAAGCCGACGGCATCGCACTCGATGAGCAGACACTGGCGGATCTGCGGGAGCTGGCAGGGCTCTGATCTGAAAAACCTGTGGGAGCGAATTCGCTCCCACAGGTTTTGTGTTCAGGTTGATGATCAGCGGCGTGCCAGGAGCATCCCCACCACAAGGCCGAAACCCGCCGATACCGCAACCGTCTGCCAAGGGTGGCCGCCGATGTAGGTTTCAGTGGCCTCGACTGCAGGCAGTGTCCGGTTGCGTACGCTGGTCACCGAATCCCGGGCCTGCTGGAGTTTCAGGGCGATTTGCCCACGCAATGTCTCTGCTTCCTCACCGACCAGTGAGGCACTGCTTTTGAGCAGCTTTTCCGACTCTTCGATCAGCGATTGAAGCTCGCTGAAGGCTTGATCCTTGATTTGTTCATCGGCAGCCTGTGCGGCGGTTTTCCGGGCCATTGAAGTACTCCTTGCAGTGGGTGAACAGTGAACAATGGAGTCCTCGGCACTGGAAAAAGTTGCAGCGATTTCTCGCGTCAGCCCGATTCCAAAGAAATCCAGCGCAGGACGATTCATCCTACAGTGTAAGATGTCGCCTATTTTATGCAGCAGGAAAAATCCCATGAGCTTCAATCTGGCCGACAAATCCCTCGCCGAGCGCGCTGCGCTTGAAGATGAAAAATCCCGTCTGTTCGAACTCTGGCAAAACAACCTGGGCAAAGCCAAGGGTGAAGCGGCGCGCTTGTTTGGCGAACGTGCTAAACGCAAAGGCAAGTGGGCCGAGTGGGTTCGTGCCGAGCTGGACGGCATGTCGCCACCGGAGTACTCGAACATGGTGCGCAGTGAAGTCAATCGCCTGATGGCCGCCAACAAGTAAGTCGCTACATAAAACTCGCCACGATCGCCTCGCGCACTTTCAGCACCACCGGGTCTGGTTGGGTGCTGGTACGCCAGCCCAGTTCGATCGGATAGCGCGGCAATGCCAAGGGGCAAGGCAGCAATGTCAGGCCGCTGAGCGCAGCAATGCTCCTGGCCGCGTGAGCCGGAATGGTCGCCACCGCCTGGCTGCCCTTGAGCAGATGCGGCAGTGCTGCAAAGTGCGTGGTCGAGGCGCACACCCGGCGACTCAAGCCCACTGCCGCCAGCCCTTCATCGGTAATGCCGATAAAGCCCCCCGAAGACACAAGGATGTGCTCACGGGTGACGAACTCCTCCAGACTGATGGTCTGCTGGCCCTCGCTGAGGCTGAGCGGGTCGACCAGACACAAGTAACTTCCTTCCCCCAGCACCTGACGGCTCAGCAAGCGTTCGGCGAACCCGCCGGCGGTAATCGCCAGATCGATGCTGCGTTCCATCAAGGCCTGAGCGACGATCTGGCTGTGGGTCTGGCGAAAGATCAGGCGCAACTTCGGCGCGCAGCGGGCAATTTCCTCTATCAGCCGACGCCCGTAGGCAATCTCGAAATCATCCGACAAGCCGATACTCACCGAGCGTCCGTCGTAATGGTGGGTGGTCGGATCGACCATCGCTAGGCTCTGCCGGCATTTATTCAGTGCATCGCTGACCACCGGCTTGAGTTGATTGGCCTTGAGCGTTGGCGCGAGGCCCCGGCCGGTTCGGACAAACAATTGGTCGCCATACACCTCACGCAACCGCCGCAATGCGGCACTGACCGCCGATTGCGTGACACCAAGGCGCAGCGCCGCTCGACTGGCACTGGACTCTTCGTGCAGGGCTTCAAAGACTTTCAACAAATTGAGATCGATGTCGCTGATATTCATTTGGTTCATATCATTCAGCAGCTGACTGGGCTTTATTCATGATCCCGTGTCGCCGCAGAATCAGCAACATCTGACCCCGCTGGAGTTACTGTGATGCCCAAGTCAATCGTTGCTGCGCTGCAAATCGGCGCCTTGCCCGGCGGCAAGGCCGACACGCTGGAGCAAATTCTGTCGTATGAAAGTGCGATCATCGAATCCGCCGCCGCCCTGGTGGTGATGCCCGAAGCGCTGCTTGGCGGTTATCCGAAAGGTGAAGGGTTCGGCACCCAATTGGGCTATCGACTGCCGGAAGGGCGCGAAGCCTTTGCCCGTTATTTTGCCAACGCCATCGACGTGCCGGGCTTGGAAACGCAAGCGCTGGCCGGGCTTTCAGCGCGTACCGGCGCCAACCTGGTGATCGGCGTCATCGAGCGCTCGGGCAGCACGTTGTATTGCACTGCGCTGTATTTCGATCCGCAGGCGGGACTGGTCGGCAAGCACCGCAAGTTGATGCCGACCGGCACCGAACGGCTGATCTGGGGCAAGGGCGATGGTTCGACGTTACCGGTGATCGACAGCCAGGTCGGGCGGGTCGCGGCGGTGGTGTGCTGGGAAAACATGATGCCGCTGTTGCGCACAGCGATGTACGCCAAGGGTGTGGAGGTGTGGTGCGCGCCGACGGTGGATGAGCGGGAAATGTGGCAAGTCAGCATGCGGCACATCGCGCACGAGGGGCGCTGCTTTGTGGTCAGCGCTTGTCAGGTTCAGGACTCGCCACAGGCCTTGGGCCTGGAAGTCGCCAATTGGCCTTCGGACCGGCCATTGATTGCTGGCGGCAGTGTGATTGTCGGGCCGATGGGCGACATTTTGGCCGGTCCGCTGCGTGGTGGTCGCGGTTTGCTGACCGCCGAAATTGACACGGACGACTTGATTCGCGCGCGTTACGACTACGACGTGGTCGGGCACTATGCGCGCCCGGATGTGTTCGAGTTGACGGTGGATGAGCGAGCGAAACCGGGTGTGCGCTTTGCTTCATAGCCTCTGCATCTTCAGCGTTACCGGCTGCCCGTCGTCGGCCCTGGCAGGCTGAGCTTGCCGCTATCGACAAAGCGCATGGTGCCGAACAAGCCGCCGGCGAGTTTGCCACGCAGGATGTAGGGCATGTTGTTCAGGGTCTGCGTCTTGCTCAAGCCGAAGGTCTGGCGCAGCACCGAGAACGCCGAGACGCTGACGGGAACCGTGAGCACGGTTTCGGAGAAGCGCGCAATCGAACCCGACTGATCGCTGACACCGGAAGCGAAGGGTTGGCCGTTGATGTCCAGATCCAGCGCCACCCCGTTGAAACTGATCGAGCCCTCATTGGGGTTCTGCACACGAATCTTCACCGCAAAACGGATCTCCATGTCCTGGCTTTGCAAAGGTTCGATGCCAACCACGTTGATGTTCAGCGGATCGCGATTCGGGAGCAGGGCGCAGGCGCTGAGGGAGAGTAACAACAGGGAAAGGATAACGGCGTGGACGCTGCGCATGGACGTGCTCTCACAAGTAAAAAAGGGCTGAGCCGCAATGGCTCGGCCCTTGAGCATTTGCCTAGCTGTTCAACTGTGCGACAACCGCAGGTCTGGCGGGTTCACTCTTGGCCGGGACATCCGGGTTTTCCATGACCTGCAGAATCGACGCTTCAGGATCGAAATCGTCTTCTTCCAGCTCGATGAATTCTTCCGGCAGGAAAATGTTCAGAACGATGGCGCACAATGCACCGACGGTGATCGGCGATTCAAAGATGTTGTGCAGCGCCTTCGGCAGCTCACGCAAGACTTCCGGCACCGCGGCCACACCCAGGCCCATGCCAATGGAAATCGCCACGATCAGCATGTTGCGCCGATGCAGACCGGCTTCGGCGAGGATCTTGATCCCGGCCACGGCAACCGTGCCGAACATCACCAGTTCAGCGCCTCCGAGTACCGGTTTTGGCATCAATTGCAGCACGGCGCCGATCATCGGGAACAGCCCCAGCACGACCAGCAAACCCGCAATGAAAAACGCCACGTAACGGCTGGCCACGCCGGTCAGCTGGATGACGCCGTTGTTCTGCGCGAACGTCACCATCGGCATGCTGTTGAACACCGCGGCCATCGCCGAGTTGAGACCATCAGCCAGCAATCCGGATTTGATCCGGCGAATGTACACCGGGCCTTTGACCGGCTGCCGGGAGATCATTGAGTTGGCGGTCAGGTCACCGGCGGCTTCCAGTGGCGACACCAGGAAAATCACCGCCACCGGCACGAACGCGACCCAATCGAAAGAGAAGCCGTACTTGAACGGCACCGGCACGCTCATCAGCGGCACGGCGGGCAGGCTGGCGAAATCAACGTGCCCCAGCAGCCAGGCGACGACATAGCCAAGGGTCAGGCCGATGACGATTGCCCCCAGGCGCAGGAACGGCACGTCCACGCGGTTGAGTACCACGATAGTGCCAAGCACCAGTGCGGCCAGGCCAAGATGGCTCGCTGCACCGAGGTCAGGCGCGCCGAAACCGCCGGCAATGTCGGTCATCGCGACCTTGATCAACGACAAGCCCATGAGGGTGATGATGGTGCCCGTCACCACCGGGGTGATCAGCATACGCAGCTTGCCGATGAATTGGCTCAGCACCACTTCGATGAACGCGGCGAAGAAGCACACGCCGAAGATCGTCGAGAGAATCTCATCGGTGCCGCCGCCCCGGGCCTTGACCATGAACCCGGCGCTGAGGATCACGCTGATGAACGAAAAACTCGTGCCTTGCAGGCACAGCAGGCCTGAACCGACCGGTCCGAAGCGTCGCGCCTGAACAAATGTGCCCAGGCCGGAAACGAACAGCGCCATGCTGATCAGGTACGGTATTTCGCTTTGCAGGCCGAGGGCGCTGCCCATGATCAGCGTCGGCGTGATGATGCCGACGAAACTGGCCAGCACATGTTGCAGGGCTGCGAACACGGTAGCCGTCAGGTGAGGGCGGTCGTCGAGGCCGTAGATCAGGTCGTTATTGCGCGGGGTTTTTTCTGGGGAGGTCATGGTGGTTTGCGTGCCGGGAGGCGGGACCGGGTCGGAAAATGGAGGCGCAGGATGCCAGAACGGTCCGATCACGGCAAAAGAACCTTCAGGCAAAAGCCGCCAGTAAATCCTCTTCAAACGCTTTCTGCGCATCCCCCGGCACCAGCGCCCGATGCCTGGCCAGATGAAACGCCACGTCGAAACTCATTTCCTCGCGGCGCACCGCACGTAAGAGGCCTTTGTCTTCCCAAGCACGGGCAAAGTGGCTGGGCAGATAACCGATATGCTTGCCGGACAGAATAAAGGCGAGGGTGCCTTCGACCTGTTCTGCCCGCGCCGAACACAGTTTGCCCTGGAAGGGCTCGTCACTGCGCAGGAAGCGGTAAGGGTGATCGACCCGGTCGCAGGCTTGCAGGGCCCGGTCATCCGGCGCTGCATCGGCGAACAGCGGATGGCCGACTGCGCAATACAAATGCTGGGTTTCACTGAAAAGTTGGCGGTAATCAAAAGCGTTCTGGATCTGCGAGAAGTACCCGATCGCCAAATCCAGTCGCTGTTGCAGCAGCAGGCGTTCCATTTCGCCGGGCATGGCACTCATCAACTCAATACGCACCGATTCGTCGCGCTGGCGAAAGCGTCGGATGGCCTCCGCGACCCGTTGCAGCACCGATTGATCCAGCGCTTCGGACAAGCCCAGGCGCACTTCGCCGATCAGGCGACCGGCCACGCCATTGGATTGGTGACGGAACGCTTCGATGGACTCGAACAGGCTGCGCGTGGCGTTGAGCAGTTGCTCGCCCTTGGGCGTGACATTGAAGCCACCCTTGCCACGGCTGCACAGCCGATAGCCGAGGCGAGTCTCGAGCTTGGCCATTTGCTGGCTGATGCTCGACTGGCTCAAGCCCAGCTCGCCCTGCGCCGCGCTGAAGCCGCCGCACTCCACCACACTGACAAACAGACGCAACAGTTGCAGGTCCACATCGTGGAGTTGACCGAGCATCAAACATTACTCCCGGGTAATGTCAGGTTAATAAACGTGATATTTCACCAATGTATCCGACGCGGCATCCTGCAACCACTTCCAATGGTCAGGTGTTCGTCATGGCTCCCACGTTCAAGCTGTGTTTACCCGCGTTGTTTCTTGTCGTGTCCGCGTCGGCCAGTGCCGAGGAGAAAGTGCTCAACCTCTACAGTTGGGCCGATTACGTGGCACCGCAAACCTTGAAGCGATTCGAGCAGGAGACCGGCATTCATGTGCGCTACGACACCTTCGATGCGCCGGAAGTGCTGGAAACCAAACTGCTGACCGGTGGCAGTGGCTATGACGTGGTGGTGCCGTCCTCCAGTGTGCTGGCACGCGGCCTGGCGGCGGGTGCACTCAAAGCCATTCCCCACGATGGCTTGAAGGGTTACGCCAATCTTGATCCCGACCTGTTGGAAAAACTGGCGGCGGTCGATCCCGGCAACCGCTACGGCGTGCCCTACACCTGGGGTACGCTGGGCTTGGGAATGAATGTGCAGGCGGTCAAACAACGCCTGCCGAACGTGCCGCTCAATAGCCTGGACCTGCTGTTCAAGCCCGAATATGCCCACCAGCTCATGGACTGCGGCATTGCGATCATCGACTCACCGCAAGAGGTGATCGGCCTGGCACTGCACTACTTGGGCAAAAACCCCTACAGCACCGACAAGCGCGATCTCGAATCGGCCCAGGCGTTATTGCAGCAATTGCAGCCATCGGTGCTGTACGTCGCCAGCGGCCGGCAGATCAATGATCTGGCCAATGGCAGTGTGTGCCTGGCACTGACCTACAACGGTGACGCGAGCATGGCCGCCGAACAGGCGCGCAAGGCGGCCAAGCCCTATGACATTGCCTACCGGATTCCCAGGGAAGGCACGCTCGTGTGGCAGGACAACCTGGCAATCCCCAAGGATGCACCGCACCCCGAAGCGGCGCGCCAGTTCATCGAATTCATGCTGCGCCCTGAATCCGTCGCCGCACTGACCAATACCCTGTTTTTCGCCACCGCCAACCAGGCTGCAACGTCGCTGGTGGATGAGGTTGTGCGCACCGACCCGGACATTTACCCGCCCGCCGAGGTGCGTGAGCGGCTGTATGCCGACCGCAGCATGAGCCTCAAGGACATGCGCCAGCGCACCCGCGTATGGACCAGTTTCCGTAGCCGTCAATAACAAGGAGCCTTCAATGGACGTCCCAGCGCAGAACGACCAAGCCATCACCCGTGACAGCCTCTACGGCACCGCGGCCGAAAGTACTTACGCTGGCATCACCAGTTTCATGCGCCGTCGTTACAGCCGCGATTTGCGCGGTGTCGACGTGGCGGTCAGCGGTGTGCCGTTCGACACCGCCACCAGCAACCGTCCCGGCGCACGCTTCGGGCCACGCGGCATTCGTGCAGCGTCCACCGGGATTGCCTGGGAACGCCACTGGCCGTGGGCCTTCGACCCGTTCGATCATCTGGCGGTGATCGACTACGGCGATTGCGACTTCGATTACGGTTCACCACAGTCGACTCCGCAAGCCATCGAAGCCCACGCCGAACATATCCTCGGTGCCGGCAGCGCGATGTTGACCTTTGGTGGCGATCACTTCATTACCTATCCGCTGCTCAAGGCTCACGCCCGCAAACACGGGCCGCTGTCGCTGATCCACTTCGACGCCCACAGCGACACCTGGCCGGACGAAGAGGGCAAGCGCATCGACCACGGCACCATGTTCTGGCACGCGGCCAAGGAAGGGCTGGTCGATCCGTCACGCTCAGTGCAGATCGGCTTGCGCACCACCAACGATGATCATCAGGGGTTTGAGGTGCTGGACGCGCGACAGGTGCATCGATGTGGCGTGGATGCAATCGTCGAAGCGATTCGGGCGCGGGTCGGCGACAACCCGGTGTATCTGACGTTTGACATCGACTGCCTCGACCCCGCTTTCGCCCCGGGGACCGGCACGCCGGTGTGTGGCGGATTGAGCACGGTGCAGGCGCTGGAAATCCTCGGCGGCTTGCGCGGGATCAATCTGGTGGGCATGGATGTGGTGGAAGTGGCGCCAGCCTATGACAATGCAGACATCACCTCGCTCGCGGCGGCGACGTTGGCAATGGAAATGTTGTGCCTCTATGCGGCAAAACATAAGGTCGACCGTTAAGTAGCAATCTCCCGTGGGAGCAAGCTGAACTGGCCAAATGATTTTGCACATTTCAAGCGGGCGCTATGATGGCGCCCGAATCTGAGTGTTTGCTACTGCCAATTTCTGTCAGTGGCCTCTGCTAAGCTCACTCGAATTTCCGGACTGGGCCTGCCGATCGTGTCGCGAACCACTCGTTTACTGACGTTGTTGCAAGTGTTGCGCGGCAGAAGCCGGCCGGTGACGGCGGCGACGCTGGCCGGGGAACTGGACATCTCCGAACGCACGCTGTATCGCGACATCGCCGAACTCACCGCCCTCGGTGCACCGATCTATGGCGAGGCGGGAATTGGCTACGTGTTGCGCAGCGGTCTGTTCCTGCCTCCGTTGATGCTCAATGCCGATGAAACCGAAGCCATCGTGCTTGGCTTGCGTTATGTCGACCAGCGAGGGGACGAGGTATTGAGCAAAGCCGCTGCCGACGCCCTGGCCAAGATTGCCGCAGTACTGGCGCCGGAAGCGCTGGACGCGTTGCACAATCCGACCGTTCTGCCGGGACCGTCCGGTTATGGCTTTGCGCCAAATGCGGTGCCGTTGAACGTGTTTCGCCAGGCCATTCGCAGTCAAGCCAAGTTGCACATCGATTATGCAGACGCGCAGCAAGTGCCCAGCCAGCGGTTGATCTGGCCACTGGCCCTGGGTTTTCTCAATGAGGTGCGAATCATCGTCGCCTGGTGCGAATTGCGCAGTGCCTATCGCACCTTTCGCACAGACCGTATTTCGCAAGCCAGGGAGCAGGGCGAGCGCTATCCGGGGCGACGCAGCGACCTGCTGCGAACATGGCGCAAGCAGATGCAACTGGACGATGCAGGGCGTTTCACTCCTGACAAGAATTGACATTCACCTGTTCTAGCATGGCTCCAGAATCAACCAACAAGGAGCCATATCATGTCTCATTCAGCTTCTGCGCTGGCGCCGGCCATCGCCGCCTACATTGCTGCTGCCAATGCCCGTGACACTTCGCGCGTCGGCAGTTTTTTCGCTGAAGATGCCAATGTGTTCGATGAGGGCCAGCATCGGGTCGGCACCCAGGCCATCGCCCAATGGATGCAGGACACGGCCGAGCGGTACCAGCCACGGGTCGAAGTGCTGGGAGTGCAGCAACGCACTGGAAAGGTGCTGGTCAACGGCCTGATTTCCGGCACATTTCCCGGCAGTCCGTTGACGTTGCGCTACATGTTCCGCCTCAATGATCAGGGCAAGATCGCCCGGTTGGACATTTCACTGTAGCTGTCGCGATCTGGTGGCATACTGCCGCGCATGAATGTCGACTCCCCACTCAAAGCCTGGCAACACGCCATCGAACAGAAGGGCTTCGTCCAGGACGAAGCCCAGGAACATGCCGTCTGGGCCTTGCAGAAGTGCCATGAAGCGCTGCATGAAGGGCGCTCGCCCGTCATGGGCGTTTACCTGTGGGGGCCGGTCGGGCGCGGCAAGACCTGGTTGATGGATCAGTTTTACCAGCACTTGCGGGTGCCGGCCCGGCGGCAGCACTTTCACCATTTCATGGGCTGGGTGCACCAGCGCTCGTTTCAATTGACCGGTACCGCTGACCCGCTGAAGGCGCTGGCGCGTGAATTGAGCGAAGAAGTGCGGGTGCTGTGCTTCGATGAGCTGTTCGTCAATGACATTGGTGACGCAATCATTCTCGGGCGCCTGTTCCAGGTGATGTTCGAACAGGGCGTGGTGGTGGTCTGCACCTCCAACCTTCCACCCGATCAACTGTATGCCGATGGCTTCAACCGCGACCGGTTCTTGCCGGCCATTGCCGCGATCAAACAGCATATGCAGGTGATTGCAGTCGACGGCGGCGAGGATCATCGTCTGCATCCGGGGCAGGGGTTGCAACGCTACTGGGTTGCCGAACCCGGACAGCCCAGTCCGCTGGCGGATGTGTTCAAGGTCCTGACCGTGGGGCAAACGGTTTCCAGCGCGCCGATCAACGTGGGTTATCGACCGCTGGCTGTGGTGCAAGCCAGTCAATCCGTGCTCTGGTGTCGTTACGCCGATCTCTGTGAGCAGCCGTTCGCCGCCATGGATTTCATGGCTTTGTGTGACACCTTCAGCGCTATTGTGCTGAGTGACGTGCCCAACCTCAGCGCGCAAAAACGTGCCGGACGCATTGCCCGGGGCACCGAAGACGCGCCCGTGCGCGTGGAAGCCGGCGACCGGGAGTTGCCGCAGTTGTCGGTGCACGACGACGGCGTGCGACGTTTTATTGCCCTGGTGGATGAGTGCTACGACCGCAAAGTGCCGTTATACCTCGAAGCACAAGTGCCGATGGATGCGCTGTACACCGAGGGTTATCTGGAATTCCCGTTCCGCCGCACGCTCAGTCGTCTGCAGGAAATGCAGCTGGAACGTTTCGCCGAGGTTTGAAACCCAGGAGGAATGACCATGAATCAACCTCTTTCGCATCACTTGCTGACCATGGCTTACCAGAATGCCTGGGCCAATCATCGCCTGGCCAAGGCCTGGTGCCAATTGAGCGAGGATGAGCTGCAGGCGCACCGCGTCAGTTTCTTTCCCAGTATCCGCGCGACCCTGAATCACATCCTGACCTGCGACTGGTTTTACGTGGATGCCCTTGAGCGGGAGCTGCGCGGCGATGAGCCTCATCCCGATTGCCAAGTGTTTTTCAATGAGGACGAGCCGTTCACCCGCGCTGTGGATCTCAAGCGCGAACAGGCACATGTTGACCGACGCCTGATCGCTTATTGCGAACAGATGCGTGACGCCGATCTGGGCAAAATCGTTACCATTGCCCGCGATACGCCGCAGTACGACAGCCGTTTGCGTCTGTTGTCACATCTGTTCGAGCATCAGATCCATCATCGTGGCCAGGTTCACGCGATGCTCAGTGGAACGCGGGTCAAACCACCGCAACTGGACGAGTTTTTCTGCGCGGGTGAATCGTCCCTGCGAGCACAGGATTTCGCCGAGTTAGGCTGGACCGAAGCCTTGATCTGGGGGCATTAGGACCTTTCGATTTTTTGCTGCTCGCGATATCGTCACGCCGGCCTTCCAGGACGAACTGCGTTCCGGGGCCTTTTTTCGATCGAGGATGGAAATGGATTCCGCAGAAATTCTTGTACTGCAAGCCAGCTACACCAACCCGGTGCATGCCGAAGCCATCGGGCTGGTGCTGAACAGCTACGCCCAGGACCCGATGGGCGGCGGTCATGCCTTGGCCGCCAGTGTTCTGGAGCATCTACCGGGCGAGCTGGCCAAGCGCGCGCATGCGTTCAGCGTATTGGCGTTCGTCAATGGCGAACCAGCCGGGCTGATCAATTGCTTTGAAGGCTTTTCGACTTTTGCCTGCCGGCCATTGGTCAATGTCCACGATGTGGCGGTGGTGCCGAAGTTTCGCGGGTTGGGTTTGAGCCAGCGGATGCTGCAAAAGGTCGAAGAAATCGCCCGTCAGCGTGGCTGCTGCAAAATCACTCTGGAGGTGCTGGAGGGCAATGCGGTGGCGCAAGCCTCCTACGGCAAGTTCGGCTTTGCGCCAGGCGAGTTCGACCCCGCCCACGGGCGCATGATGTTCTGGATCAAGCCACTGTAGGAGGGGGCCTGCTCGCGAAGAAGGCGAATACGCCGCGGTGAATCAGAGTTCACGCGCCATCGTCGGCGATCATCGCGAGCAGGCTCGCGCTTGCAAGCAAGTAACCAGGTCAATCATTTCGGTTTGTAGGTTTCAGTCATTTGTGCGGTTTGGTCGTCCGGGACCCGCAGCTCGTTGGCCTGGCTTTGCGTGATATTGCCCAGTGCCAGTTGCTGGTTGTAGCGCAGCGTTTCGAAGTAATACCTCATGCGCTCGGCGCCTCCTTCGGCAAATGCGCTGGCGGAACCGAATGTCATGAGTGCGGCGAGAATGAGTGTGGTGCGTTTCATGGTGTGCCTCCCACTTAAAGATGTCGGATGCCTGTCGTCCATGAGTCAATGAATCAAAGTCGAACGCTCATTATCCGCCGATTCCGTTAAATGGGAACGCTATTGCACATCTTTGAATCTGCGGTGGGAGCAAGCGTGCTCCCACCGGGTTTGTGTTGCAATGAACTGACTATTTGAGGACAACTTCCGCCGCGACCGGCGCTTTCGGTTTGATCAGGCTGAAATCAATCAACGCCCGCTGTTGCCGTTCGTACGGGTTGCCGATCATCAAGGGGCGAGGCTTGAAGCTGTCGCTGACCAGGCTCTTGCTGTGATCGAGCTCATCGAAACTCAGGCCCGCCAGGTCTGCCCAGGTGTGGATCAGATGGGAGCTGCTGTACGGCCGCCCCAGATCAGCGGCAAAGTTCCAGTCATGGGTTTCACGCCATTTTGGCGAGGCCCAGGCCATGAACGGGATGGTGTACATCGGCGCTGTCGGTTTGCTTTCGTTGCGCCCGAGCGTGCTGTGGCCCGGGGAGTCGAAGACGTCTTCACCGTGATCGGAGAGGTACAGCAAAAAGCCGTTCGGGTCGGTCCTGGCGTAGTCCTTGATCAGGCTCGACACCACGAAGTCGTTGTACAGCACCGCGTTGTCGTAGCTGTTGTAGGTCGGCAACTGATCGTCACGGACACCGGCCGGAACACCGTTGCGATCCTTGAACTTGTCGAAAGTCGAAGGGTAGCGGTACTGGTAACTCATGTGCGTGCCGAGCAAATGCACGACGATCAGCTTGCGCGGCGCGGTGTCAGCCAGGGCCTTGTTGAACGGCTCGATGACGTCGCCGTCGTACTGGGCGGCGTTCTGGTTACGGTTGTTGTTCAGGTACACCTGCTCGTCGGCCTGTTGGGAGAACGTCGTGAGCATGGTGTTGCGCTTGGTCATGGTCTGCTGGTTGGTGATCCAGAAGGTCTTGTAACCGGCCTGTTTCATCATGCTGACCAGCGAAGGCGTGCTCAGGTACAGGTCAGGGTTGTCTTCGTCGGCGAAGGTCAATACCTGCTGCAACGCTTCGATGGTGTAGGGGCGTGGCGTGATGACGTTATCGAAGACAGCCAGTTGATCCTTCAGCTTGTCCAGTTCCGGCGTGGTCTTGCGCGGGTAGCCGTACAGGCTCATGCGTTGCCGATTGGTGGACTCACCGATTACCAGCACCAGGGTGGAGGGCTGGTTGGCCATCGAATCCTTGAAGTTGTGCAGGGGGGGAATCGTGCTGGCGCTATTGAGCATCTCCTGCATACCGGCCAGGGTGTCCAGATAGCGGTGGTAGGCCACAGCCATCTGCCAAGGCACTGCCGGTTCGATACGGGTTTCGAATTTTTCGAAGCCGGCGGCAAAACTGCCGGTGCGCAGGGTTTGTTTGACTAATGGATAACCGACAACGGCCACCAGGATCGCTGTGGCTGCGACCAAAGCCTTGCCGCGCGGCAGGTACACCGGGCGCAAGCGCGTCCACAGGAAGTAGCCGAAGGCGGTATGGGCGAGGAAGGCCGGGACCATCCACCAGGCAAAGTATTGCGTCATGTATTCGCCGGCTTCAGACACGTTCGATTCGAACATGATGAAGATGACGCTTTGTGAAAATTCCTGCTGATAGATAAAGAAGTAACCCAGGCTGGCCATGGAACAGGCCCACAGCACAACACCGATCACGGCGGCCATGACGCGGGTCTGTTTCGGGAACAGCAACATCGGCGCGAGCCAGATGGCGCTCATCACGAAGGCTTGGCGAAAGCCGGAAAAACCGGAAGTGCCGGTCAACTGAATCAGCAGTTGGGTGATGCCGGAAAAATACCAGAAGAACAAAAAGAGCCAGAGAAAGCCTGCCCAATCGAAACCATTCGCAGACTGTTCGCTGCGTTTAAACCAAGACATTCACCGCTCCAATCTCTATTCACTTCCACCGTCGAGCCACTGCAAAGTCGCCGACGAACGGGAGGCGCGCGCATACCGAGCGGCCACAATGAACCGGAGTATCAACAAGCGGATGTGAAAACTTTGTGAGTTGCCAGGACTGGCAAAGCGCTATGGCGTGTCGGAAGCAGGGCGGTGCTGCTTCCGATTCAAGCGAGAGATCAGGCGTGAGGGGCGCGCTGGGTCACCGCTAACGGCTGTTGACCCTGGATCAGCAAGCGCAAGTGCGCCAGCTCCTGCTTCATTTGCTCGTGCTCATCTTTCAACTGACGCAATTCATCGCGACGAATTGTGACGTAAAGGGTTTGTGCTGGCAGTGCGGTGTGTACTGTGCCCATTGCTCACCTCGCAAATGGCGTGTCTCAACTGTAGATCCGCCTGAAATCAGCGGCTGATCTACTATCGGCGCCAATTTTGATTTCTTTTGCCCCCGAAGGGAACTTTTTTATTTTTCATGGTCGGTGTGTCTTCGGCACGATTCCCGACGTTATCAATCAGGATCGGGCACAATGCCCGGAAACTTCACGCCTGCTCGCTGGACTAAACCGAATGAGTCGCGTTGGGCTATAACCTTTGACACACTTTTTATTTGTAGTAGGGAGCATCAGCACATGCAACTCGGGATTATTGGACTGGGCCGCATGGGCGGTAATATTTCGCGGCGCCTGATGCTCAACGGACATTCCACCGTTGTGTACGACCGCAATACCGCTTTTGTCGAAACCCTGGCCGAAGAGGGTGCCACCGGCGTAGCCGATCTGCCGGCCCTGGTGGCTGGCCTGAGCAAGCCGCGAGCGGTGTGGGTCATGTTGCCGGCAGGCGCACCGACCGAAGACACCATCAACACCCTGAGCACCTTGCTCGAAGCCGGCGACACTATTATCGATGGCGGCAACACCTTCTATAAGGACGATATCCGCCGGGCGAAAACCCTCGCCGAAAAAGGTCTGCACTACGTCGATGTCGGTACTTCCGGTGGCGTCTGGGGCCTGGAGCGCGGTTACTGCATGATGATCGGCGGCGATACCGAGACCGTTAAGCGCCTCGACCCGTTGTTCGAAAGCCTGGCACCGGGCATGGGCGATATCCCGCGCACCAAAGACCGCAAGTCCGATGACGACCGTGCCGAGCGCGGTTACATCCACGCCGGCCCTGCTGGCGCCGGGCATTTCGTCAAGATGATCCACAACGGCATCGAGTACGGAATGATGCAGGCCTTTGCCGAGGGCTTCGACATCCTCAAGACCAAGAACAGCGAGAAACTGCCCGAAGATCAGCGCTTCGACCTGAACGTCGCCGACATTGCCGAAGTCTGGCGTCGCGGCAGCGTGGTGTCCTCATGGTTGCTCGATCTGACTGCCGACGCGCTGGCCAGCGATCCGAAACTCGATGGTTTCTCCGGCTCCGTAGCCGACAGCGGCGAAGGTCAATGGACCATTGAAGCTGCCATGGAACAAGCGGTGCCGGTGCCGGTGCTGTCGAACTCGCTGTTCTCTCGTTACCGTTCACGCGGGCAGGGCTCATTTGGCGACAAAGTCCTTTCGGCCCAGCGCTTCGGCTTCGGCGGCCACGTGGAGACTGCGAAAAAATGACCCATGCGATCCGCAGAAAATCCAAGACTGAACCCGCACCACCGACCACACTGTTTTTGTTTGGCGCACATGGTGATCTGGTCAAGCGTCTGCTGATGCCGGCGCTGTATAACCTCAAGCGCGACGGGTTACTCGGGGATGGACTGCGGATCATTGGCGTTGACCACAACGCCATCAGCGATGAAGGCTTCGCGAAAAAACTCGAAGACTTCATTCGCAACGAAGTGGCCACCAAGGTCGGCAAGGGAGATCAGTCTCTTGATCCGCAATTGTGGGCTCAACTCGCAAGAAACATCAGCTACGTCCAGGGCGACTTCCTGGACGACAGCACCTATCAAGCGCTGGCGGCGAAAATTGCCGACAGCGGCACTGGCAATGCGGTGTTTTACCTGGCTACCGCGCCGCGTTTCTTCAGTGAGGTCGTTCGCCGCCTCGGCGCCTCCGGTCTGCTGGAAGAAACGCCCGAGGCGTTCAGAAGGGTGGTGATCGAAAAGCCTTTCGGGTCTGACCTGCACACCGCCGAAGCGTTGAACGCTTGCTTGCTCAAGGTCATGTCGGAAAAGCAGATCTACCGCATCGATCACTACCTGGGCAAAGAGACCGTACAGAACATTCTCGTCAGCCGCTTTTCCAACAGCCTGTTCGAAGCGTTCTGGAGCAACCATTACATCGACCATGTGCAAATCACCGCCGCCGAAACCGTCGGCGTGGAAACCCGTGGCAGTTTCTACGAACACACCGGCGCCCTGCGCGACATGGTGCCCAATCACTTGTTCCAATTATTGGCGATGGTTGCCATGGAGCCACCGGCTGCTTTTGCCGCTGACGCCGTGCGCAGTGAGAAAGCCAAGGTCGTTGGTGCGATCCGCCCCTGGTCGGTCGAAGAGGCCCGGGCCAACTCGGTGCGCGGGCAGTACACCGCTGGCGAGGTCGACGGCAAACCCATGCCGGGGTATCGCGAAGAGGACAAGGTGGCCCCCGACAGCAATACCGAAACCTATGTCGCCCTCAAAGTCATGATCGACAACTGGCGCTGGGTTGGCGTGCCGTTCTACCTGCGCACCGGCAAACGCATGAGTGTGCGTGACACCGAGATCGTCATCTGCTTCAAACCGGCGCCGTACGCGCAATTCCGCGATACCGCAGTCGATGAACTGGCCCCGACCTATCTGCGGATCCAGATCCAGCCCAATGAAGGTATGTGGTTCGATTTGCTGGCTAAACGGCCAGGGCAGGCCTTGAAGATGGACAACATCGAACTGGGTTTTGCCTACAAGGATTTCTTCGAGATGCAGCCGTCCACCGGCTACGAAACGCTCATCTACGATTGCCTGACCGGCGATCAGACGCTGTTCCAGCGTGCCGACAACATCGAGAATGGCTGGCGCGCAGTGCAACCCTTTCTCGATGCCTGGCAGCAGGATTCAACGGTGCAAGGTTACGCGGCGGGCGAGGACGGTCCGCCGTCCGCTGAAGAACTGCTGAGCCGTGATGGTCGGGTCTGGCATTGTTTGGACTGAGCGACCCGCGTTCTGCCCGATGACCTGGACGGCACGTTGCTGCTGCCCGTGGGGTTCGAGCCTCAGATACCGCCCTCTGGAGGTGCCTGAGGCTGCGATTTTTTGATTTTGTTCTTCAAGTTCAAGATCAAGAAATCGCCGCCTTCGGCAGCCCCTGCAGGGATAGAACGATTACAGCCAGTAGCTCACGGCATACCAACCCAACGCACCCATTACCACGGTATAGGGCAAGGCCATCCAGACCATGCGTCCATAGGACAGTCGAATCAGCGGTGCAATAGCGGATGTCAGGAGAAACAGGAACGCTGCCTGGCCATTGGGTGTTGCCACGCTTGGCAGGTTGGTGCCGGTGTTGATCGCAATGGCCAGCGTTTCGAAATGCTCGCGGCTCATGTGTCCGGAGATGAACGCCTGCTTCACTTCGGTGATGTAAATGGTCGCGACAAACACGTTGTCACTGATGGCAGACAACAAGCCATTGGCGATGAACAGCATGCCCGGTTGTTGATCGGCGGGCAGGGCCAGCACCCATTGGATCAGCGGCGTGAACAACTGCTGATCGTGAATCACCGCCACTACAGCGAAGAACACCACCAAGAGTGCAGTGAACGGCATGGCGTCCTTGAACGCACTGCCAAGCCGATGCTCGTCAGTAATACCGGTAAACGCGGTAATCAACACAATGACCATCAGCCCGATCAGGCCGACTTCAGCCACATGAAATGCCAACGCGACGATCAAAATCAAGGCCGCCACGCCTTGCACGATCAATGCAGCGCGCTGACGCGAAGTACGCTCGGCATTGTCTTCATCAGCGTAATTGGCCAGCACCGCGCGTACGTTGTCCGGCAGCAACGTGCCGTATCCGAACCAGCTCAGCTTCTCCAACACAACGCAGGTCACCAGGCCTGCCACCAACACCGGCAACGAGACCGGCGCGATCTTCAGAAAGAACTCGGAAAAGTGCCAGCCCATTTCATGGCCGATCAACAGGTTTTGCGGCTCACCCACCAGTGTGCAAACGCCGCCGAGCGCGGTGCCCACTGCGCCATGCATCAGCAAGCTACGCAGGAACGCGCGGAATTGTTCCAGGTCGCCATGATGAAGTGCAGGTAGTTTCTGGTCATCGCCGTACTCGCTGTCCTGACGCGGATCGGAGCCGGATGCCACGCGGTGATACACCGAATAGAACCCCACGGCGGCGCTGATGATCACGGCGGTCACCGTCAATGCATCGAGAAATGCCGACAAGAACGCAGACAGGAAACAAAACATCAACGCCAGCATTGCCTTGGAGCGAACCCCGAGCAGTAAGCGTGAAAACAGGAACAGCAGCAGATCTTTCATGAAGTAGATACCCGCCACCATAAACATCAGTAGCAGGATCACCGGAAAGTTGTGCAGAAGTTCGTCGTAAAGTGCCTGAGGGGTGGTCATTTTCAGCAGCAGCGCTTCGACCAACAACAAGCCACCCGGCATCAATGGATAGCACTTGAGCGCCATGGCGAGGGTGAAGATGAACTCCAGCACCAACAGCCATCCTGCGGCAACCGGCCCTACGGTCCAAAAGACCAACGCGTTGAGTATCAGGAAACCGATAATACAAACCTTGTACCAGCGGGGTGAGTTGCCGAGAAAGTTATGCGCGAACGCCTGGGCCATGGAACCGGACATCGGCTACTCCTTGTATAAAGAAGCGCGCAAGTTGCCGTAAGCGGAGAAGAAGATCAAGTGTAGGAAAAGTACCTTTTGACTATGCCAGATAGCGAGCGACAACTGCCCGATAGTTGCCATCAAGTGAATAGCCGCCGACAACGATCTTGCCATCGTCCTGGACGGTGATAGAGGTGGCCGTGTCGAGGCTGCGGCCCAGACGCGTGCGAACCCATCCGGTGCGGTCGCCAAAGTCCGAATCCAGCTGCCCGTCAGGTTGATAGCGGCCCACCAGGAAATCGGCCTCGATACCACCGATGGTGGCTCCGGCGGTCAGCACATGGCCATCAGGCTGCAGGTGAGCGGCGGTCCATTGACTGCCTCCACGAGCGATTTCCAGCAATTGCGGCAGGCCGCCGTTGCAATGAATGTCCGGGCGACCATTACTGTGCACTTTCAAGGCAAGACAGTGCATCGGATCGCGGCTGCTGCCAAAACAGTGAATGTCACCGTTTTGATGCTGGACGATGTGGCTGATCTGGGCACTGCGACCCTGCGCCTTGAAGCTCATGAAACCGTCCACGGCAAAACTTTCATCAAGACTGCCGTCACTGTGATAACGGGCCAGCAAACCTTCCTCGGGGAAGTTGATCGAGCCGCCGACAAGGATGCGGCCATCACTCTGCAGTTTCAGCGTACTGAGCCAGGTGTTCATCAGCAAATGCCTGACGATCACGAACCCTCGCCCATTGAAGGTTGGGTCCAGGGATCCATCGGTGTCGAGGCGTATGAGAATGCCAGCGTGGTCTGCCAGCTCAAAATGGTGATTGGCCACCAGCAAAATCCGGCCATCCTCCTGGACGTTGATATCGCAAGCTTCGGCCCCGGGCACGCCGGGTGGCAGCCAGGCATCGCGCACACCATGGGACAGATTGCCCGGCAATCGAACGACGCAACGGCCGTTGTCACCGAATTCCTGGACGGGACGGCCTTGTGCGTCGAACATCGCCAGGGCCGGCAGCGTGCGGTGGGCATTCTCGTAATGCAGGCCGATGACCAGCAGGCGACCATCCGGCAGTACCTGAACCTTCCCGGCCATCGCATCGAAGCCCGGTTCGAACTGGCCGATGATGCTGCCTTGTTTGCCGAAGCCCAAATCTGCCGAGCCATCTTCCAGCAAGCGCGCCAGACCGAAACGGCTGCCGTCCGCCATGCCGACTTTTGCCGCCACCAACAGCCGGCCGCTGGAATCGATCGTGACCCCGTTGGTCATGCTTGAAAGACTGTCGGCGAAATACACCTGCGCTTGGCCATGGGAGGCAAAACGTGTGTCGAGCTGTCCCGAGGAATGGGCGGGTAGAGGGAAGGCTAAAACGGACTGGGTTGACATGCACGCATCTCCTTGCGAGTCGTCCTTATACGGATTGGGGGAGGCGACCTGATAAGGAGATCATTCAATCCTTGAATGCTTGGATGCACAACTGACAGAACTAACAGACGGAGGGTCGTAGTGCGCCACAACAGTGTCTTTTCGAACCAAAGGCAAGCCTGCAAAGAATCCAGGCGTTGCGAAGTTCAAATAGCAATACGTCGCAAATACAGATATGCCGGGGTTGACCAGGCAACTAATCAAGACAAAGAGGGCGCGGATTACTCACGGAGTAATCCGCACAAGGATCAATGCGGCATCGACCATGACTGGAGCGTGTAACCTTCTTCGCTCAACTCGGCACGGGCCTGTTCAAGCAAACGTTCGAGCTGTGCCGGATCGGTGTAGGCACTGCTGGGGATCAGCTTGCGACCTATACTGGTATTGGTCCGGTCAATAACCGTCAGGCTGAGTTCACCGTTGCCATCCTGTGGCGCCCAGGCCACGCACTGAAAAGGCTTGAAAGCGCGGTCGGCAATTAAAAGAGCTTCGTTGATACGGATCGGGGCGTTCATGGAATGTTCTCTCAGTATTGCCCAATCAGATGATGTGCCGAAGGTTGGGCTTACCAATCGGCTGGTTACTTGTACTGATGTCCGCAACCAAGGTTCAGGTCACACCCAAACAAAAGAAATTTCAACTTTCTTTCGAAAGACCCACGCAAAAGTGGCTATTTGAAAGCTTAATGAAAGATTGAAGTTCGTTAGGTAACTATCCAACTACCTGCTTATAACTAATTCCGCAATAACCCTATAGTCAATCGGTACAAGCACACGTCAAATTCTTGCTAATGTTACAGCCAGGTCCGCCAAATGACTGTTTTTAATAAAATTTCTTAAATTTGGCGCCAAGGAACAGTCATGAGTGAAGCGCCTGCCTTACGACGTCTATTAGTGGTTGACCCGTGTGACGACTGTCATCGTCTATTACCGGGATTGCGCTCCGTGGGTTGGGATGTAGACAGCTGTTCGCTGGAAAACGCCATCGACCGAACGTGTGACGTTGGGCTGCTACGCTTGCAGCCTTTTCACCTCGAACGACCGGATGCCGTCAAAGAACTCATCAGCCGCAGCGGTACGGAGTGGATTGCCGTTCTCAACCAGGAAGTCCTGCGATTGCAGAACGTAGGCGACTTTGTCTGTGAATGGTTTTTCGATTTCCATACCTTGCCGTTCGATGTATCCCGGGTACAGGTCACGCTCGGGCGCGCGTTCGGCATGGCGCGCCTGCGCGGTCAGGGCACTGTTCATATCGATCAGCCTGAACATGAATTGCTTGGCGACAGCAAGCCGATACGGGAGCTGCGCAAACTGCTGAGCAAACTGGCACCCACCGAGTCGCCGGTGCTGATCCGGGGCGAGAGCGGTACCGGCAAGGAATTGGTCGCGCGCACGCTGCATCGACAATCCCAACGTCACAGCAAGCCTTTTGTCGCGATCAATTGCGGGGCAATACCTGAGCATCTGATCCAGTCGGAACTGTTCGGCCACGAAAAGGGGGCCTTTACCGGCGCCCATCAACGCAAGGTCGGACGAATCGAAGCGGCCAATGGCGGCACGTTGTTTCTCGATGAAATCGGTGATTTGCCTTTGGAACTGCAGGCCAACCTGCTGCGGTTCCTCCAGGAAAAACACATCGAACGGGTCGGTGGCAGTCAGCCTATTCCCGTGGATGTGCGGGTTTTGGCGGCGACCCACGTTGATCTTGAAGCAGCGATTGAAAAGAAACGCTTTCGTGAAGACTTGTACTATCGGTTGAATGTCCTGCAAGTCGTGACAGCTCCACTGCGTGAGCGTCATGGCGATCTGTCGATGCTGGCCAACCACTTTTCCCATTTCTACAGCCATGAAACCGGGCGCCGTCCTCGCAGCTTCAGTGAAGACGCGTTGATTGCCATGGGTAAACATGATTGGCCGGGCAATGTCCGTGAGCTGGCCAACCGGGTCCGCCGTGGGCTGGTACTGGCTGAAGGCCGGCAGATCGAAGCGCGGGATCTGGGCTTGATCAGCCAGCAGGCAATTGCCACGCCAATGGGCACGCTCGAGGACTACAAGACTCGGGCCGAGCGTCAGGCGCTGTGCGATGTGTTGAATCGCCATAGCGACAACCTGAGTGTGGCTGCACGGGTGCTGGGCGTTTCGCGGCCGACGTTCTATCGGTTGTTGCACAAGCATCAAATTCGCTAGGCAGCCAACAAAAAAGCCTGGCTGTGATTGAGATCGCAGCCAGGCTTTATGTTGTGGATCAGAAGTAGTACGGGAATTTCAGGCTGAACTGGAAGTCCGGGGCATCGTCCGTCATGCCGATGGACAGGTTGGGAACGATGGTCAGGGCGTTGGTGGCGGCAATGGTCATGCCGATGTTGAAGTAGCCCGCGTTGGCGTCACTGGATACCACCGACTCCCAATCACCGCCATCCTGTTTGATTTTACTTTTGCGTTGCACCACATCGGATACCGAGAACGACATACTCATCTTCTCGTTGAGGGCGAATGCAATACCGGCACCGAGCTGGAAGCTGTCGCCGATGTCCACTTTGCCCGGGTTGTCCTGTCCGACCGTTGAACTGATGTCGTCGAATGACTCCTGGAAGTTATGGGTATATGACAGGCTGCCGAACAGCACGGCCGGGTCGTAGGTCTTGACCAGGGAAATGCCTGGCGTGATCGACCAGACGCCGTTACCGGTCGGCAGTGTGTCAGGTACGAACAGGTTGGAGTTGGCGTCCACCTGGCGCAGCTTGATGCCGAACGGGTCCTTGCCGGTAGGAGCCTTGACGCGCAAGGTGACCACCGCATCGGGCGTGTTGACCGACTCGTCGAGGAATTTGTAGGCGATACCGAAGTTGACGTCACCGATTTCCGGATCGCGGGTTACGGTTTCTTCGGTTGTCACACCGGCGGAGCCACCATTGCCACCGCCCGACTGGTAAGTGGATTCGCGATAGATCACCGGCACGTTCAGGTCGAATTGCCAGCGGTTGTCGAAGTTGTAGCGACCGGTCAGGTCGAGTGTCCAGGTATCGGCCTTGATCCGGTCAAGGTTGATGTTGCCCAGAAAGATAGAATCCAGTGCGAGGAAACCGTTAAGGATCAACTGGCGAGTGTCGTACCGCGAATAGGTCAGCCCGGTTTCCACGCTGAACCTGCCGCCGCCGAAGAATCCGCTGGCCTCGTCATACAGGTTGGAAACGCTTTGTGCCGGTTGGGAATCGTCTGCCAGCGACTGCCCGTAGGAACTGCCGCCCCCGGCTGCGCCTCCCGAAGCCGCTGCAGCACCGGTGCCGACCGCGACTTGCGAGTTGCCTTTCATGTCTGCTGGCGATTTGGCCAGGCGTTTCGGAGGAGGGGCTGCCGGTTGTTCCTCAACCTGGCGGACCCGTTGTTCGAGTACCGCCAGGGCTTTTTGTTGTGCTTCGTATCGTTGCTTCAGCTCCATAAGTTCCTGTTTCAGAAGCTCTACTTCCGCATTCGGTGCTGCTTGCACCATCACCGCCGGGAACAGAGTGCTCAAACATACAACTGCACGCAGTGATACTGATCGATACATGAATCAAGCCGTCCCTTTAATGCCTAATGGTCGAGACTCAGCGTAGTTCAATATCCCAGGGAGCGAAGGGCAGTGAGTTGGTTCAGGTTGCAGTCCAAAGCACCTGCAGTCGGGCCATTGTTATTGAGAACGACGTTGAGCTGAGTGAGGTTGCTGACCATGTTGCTGTTGCCCAGCAATCGAGTGTTTTGCAGCAGGCCGCCCTGGGCGACTTGCTGGATGGCCGAACCTTGATTGTTGTTGGCCTGAATAGCCATTTGCACGCCGCCATTGCTGGCAGAAACCGCAATGCTGCCAGCGGCGCTGCTGCCGGTGATGGTATGGCCGGCCATCAGTGCCTGCCCTTGGGCCGGTACCAAAGCCGGCGCATGGCTGGCTTCTTTCACATCAATGGCGATGTTGTTGTAAGCGCTGTTGCCGTCACCTGCGGCGCGCACACTCTGGTTGATACCCTGAGTGCTGTTGAGTCCTGCACCTCCAATCACACTGCCGGTGCCTTGTTCGGCAGGTCCACCGTTACCGCTTTGGCTATAGGTTGAAACGTAGAACTCGGGTTTTACCGTTGCGGCCTGTATCTGCATTGAGGTGGTTGCCCCGATCAGATCGCCACTGGCATTGCGCCAGGTACTGCTCATGACCACACCGAAGCTGATGATCCTGCCCGGCATCACATATCGACCACGCAGCTCGGCCAGCTCCTGATCTTTTATCTCGATGGGTTTGAATCCATTGGCAAAACCTGAGGTGCTGGCTACCAGACACGCAGCCGCCACCCAATAAGAGGTTTTCATGTGCTGCTCCCGGAGCGTCCTGCTCCAAATCTTCTTGTTGGCGATTAAAAGAAGTCGCTCTGTATGAAACCAAAATCCATCAATTCAGCATCTTTGACCGGGTTGAAGTTATCCAGCTTGTTCTTGGCTGTCAGGGGTTCCGGTGGGCTGCGCAGTACATTTGTTTTTTCGTAACCGGCACCCACAATAGCGAAGACAATACCGTTCCAACCTTTGACAAAGTCATCATGGGAGTAGCGTTTTTGACCGAGTACCGGGTCGGCGATGTAGACCCAGTTTTTGTCAGCACGCTGCAACACCACGAAGTGCTTGTAACCGCGAACTTCCGTCAGTACCACCACCGGGATTGTTACTGCGTCGAGCTTTTCCGGCGGGATCTTGTAGCCCCTGGCGCGCATGCCGATGCTTTCTATGTAGCGCTTCATGTCGAGCATGGAAAAACCCTGGGTACGAACCAGGTCCTGGTCTGCATTGACCAGCATGCCTTTGATGACGTGCTCTTCATCGACGTCGAGCCAATAGGCCTGGCGCAAGATCGTTGCCAGCGCGGCGGCGCCGCAGCTGAAATCGGTCTTCTGTTCGACAATGTTGCTGAATTTGCGCTCACGCAAACTCTGCACCTGTTTGTAGATGAGTGTGCCGCCAGGCAGGGCGGCCACTGACATCTGTGCGGCCTCGGTCAGGCCAGACAGGCAGAGAAGGGCGATAAGGGCAGTCTTACGCATGGTCGATACGCCTTGGGACTGAGGAAAAAAGCCCCGTTGCCGGGGCTTTCAGTGCTATCGCGATTACAGGCAGGCTCTGCAGCCGGCAGCGATGGACAGCGAGTTGCTTTGTTGGTTGCCAACACCGGCAGCGTTGTTGAACCCTGCGTTGCCGGAGAAGTTGTTGCCTACGTTGCTGACACTGGCATTGTTGGTGACAGGGTTTTTCCAGCCGTCTGGAGTCATCACTTGTTGAGTGGTTACGCCAGCCAGACCGAATACACCTACGGCTACGAAGTCGGAAGTGGTGTCGCCGTTGCCGCCGTGGCCACCACCGTGGCCGCCGCCATGACGTGGGCCACCGTGGCCGCCGCCGTTGCCTTCGGTTTTTGCCTTGCCGACTGCGACGAATTTCCCGGCAGCGTTGAAGGTCCCGGTGAGCGTGTCGGTGGAGTAGGCCTGATCAGCATTGTTGGTAACGCTCAGGCCGGTGGAGCTTTGGTTGGCCGCTGCAGCAGCTTGTGCGACACGGCCGCCCGATACGGCAATTGCCAGGTTGTTTTTCTGTTGGTTGAAGTTGCCGGCAGCGTTGTTCACACCCATGTTGCCGGAACCGCCATTACCCACGTTGTCGAGGGTTGCGCGAGCAGTGCTGGAGTAGTTGGATACGGTGTTGCCGCCGTTCACTTGAGTAGCGCTGGAAGCGGCGACTGCGGTGCCGAAGATGAAGCTTTCGTCAGCAGTAGCCAGTGCAGCGGCGTTGTCTTGTTGGTTGCCGTCGCCACCAGCGTTGTTGAGGCCCACGTTGCCGTTGGAGCCATTGGCCGAGTTTTCGACAGTGGCACGGTTGGTGGTGCCCTGGTTCAGTACTTCGTTGCCGCTGCTGCTTTGCTGATCCATGACGGTGGCCCCGGCACCGGCGGTGATCTGCAGAATTTGTTCCAGAGACGGGCCTCTAGGTCCGTTGTTGCCGTGCCCGTTGCCGTGACCATTGCCATGACCGTGATCATCACGACCGCCTGCTTGTGCTGCGATTGCCATCACTGCTGCGAGAGCGAAAACCAGTGGTTTTAAGGCCATTGTAGGTTTCATGGTGTTTCTCCGTGCTTATTAGTTGGTTAAGTGTTGGTACTTTCTAATCGCACTGCGTTTGGGTCAGTCAGCGACCCGGATGCTCAGGGTGTTAGCCATTCGGTTTCCCACCCCGGCACTCTGGTTCACCTGAATCACCCCTCGGCTGCCGGTGAAAGCCTGGTCGCTTGTCACGACCTGGCGACTGCCGGTTGGGGTGCCAGTTGCTCCTGAGCCTGGTAGCAACGCCACGTTCTGTTGCGAAAGGGCGCTATCGTCAATCGCCTGCGGAGCAGCACTGATGCTGATGCGCATGACGTTGGCCATCTGGTTGTTGGCCCCGGCGCTCTGGTTGACGCCCAGTACACCGTTGCCATTGCTGAAAGAAGTGCCGCCGATGGTGGCCGTCGCGTTCATTGACGGATTGGCGGGCGTATTGAGTCTTTGGTTGACAATGGTGGTCGCACCGGCTTCTGTGCCAATGGCGATCGCTCGAACGTTGGTCTGTTGCTGTTGGTCACCAGCGGCCTGGTTGACGTTGAAGTTGCCCCTGTATTGCGTGCCGGAATCCTGAATGTCCGCGTTGTTGATGGCCTTCACGCCGGAATCAGCCATGACGCTGGCGCAGCCGAACAAAGCGAGGAAAAGCAGGGAGCGATTCATGTCATTGACCTCCAGCCAGTCTGCCCAGTGGGGCGAGGCCGGAACTCATGGCGCGGTTGATGGTTCCCGAAATCGCATTGCCGCTGCCGCCCTGATGGCCGGCACCCATGCCGGGCATGCCGTTGGGGTTGGTGACAGTGTTGAGACCCTGCATGCCGCCCATGGCCTGGTTGTTGGCGCCACGGAAAGAGGTGCCGCTGGCGACGTTGGCGAAGTCGCCATCGCTCAGTTCACCAGTGATGCGTGCCGAGGGGTTGGTATTGACGGTAACCGGATTCGGATCCTTGCCCTGATTGCGGCCGATGTGCACCGGCTGGACAGTCCGTTGAAGAACGATAACGCCATCGCCTTCAGCCTGGACATTGAAACTGAGCACCGAGCTGGCGGCGCTTGCGATCAGCAGGAGGCAGGTCAAGCCTTTCGTGTAAGTCCCCACGGTGCAATTCCTTCTTTTTGTGGGCTGGCCCTGGTCAGCGTTGTGAAGGAGAGAGCGAAAGCTATGCCTGTTTTGAATTTGTGTTTGGATTCAATAGTTTGTGGATTTTGTCCGGGCGCACGGTAACGACGCTGTTTCAACCATGAGACAGCTCGTCGTGCTTACGCCGGGCCAAAGTGCTTGCGATGCTCTAGAACAGTACTTTGCGCGAAGGTGTATCAACGCTTTAACAAATGCGTTGGCAACGAGGGAAGAGTGTTGAGATAGGCCTTCTGCGGGTACAAGGGTGTTTCAGGAGCGGACACTTTTTCCCCAGAAAAGGGCAAAGGATGGGTAAATACCCCCAGAATCAGGGGCTAGGGCCAATCAATTTCGCAACCGCATCAAACGCCTGGGCGCGTCGCTCAGCCCAGTTGCCGCATAGGACTTTCACCGGTTTCTTATGCTGTTCAAGCCACGCCCGGATGTCGTTGAAAAAAACCTGGCGTTCTTTCAACTCAGGCTGGCAGCGCTGACCATCGTCGGTCCACTCAACGTTGTCCGGTGACAACAACAAGTGCAGGTCATATCGCCGGGCCAGGAGTGCCTGCTCGATCCAGCCTGGACAGTCACCAAAGAGCGTGCGACTCCAGAGGATATTGCTGAGCAAATGGGTGTCGAGGATGAGCAGTTGCGGTAGCAAGGCGCGAGCCTCGTCTTCCCATTGCAACTGGCCGCGGGCGATGGTCGGGATGTCTGCCAGACAGGTATCTCGCGGGTTCTCTTCAATGAATCGGCGCACGTATTCACCAACCAGCACCCCGCCGAAATGCGCTTGCAGCTCGCCCGACAGCCAGCTCTTGCCGCTCGACTCGGGACCTGTGAGTACCAGTACTTTCATGTGCGTAACGCCGGGGCCGCGCGCCATTCACGCCAACCTTGCACGGCCAGCAGCAAAAACAGACCGTACAGTGCGGCCGTCAAGTACATGCCTTTGTAAATGAATAGCCCGACGAAAATCACGTCCACTGCGATCCAGAGCGGCCAGCACTGGACGCGCTTTTGCGCCATCCACACTTGCGCCACCAGGCTGAAACCTGTGAGGGCCGCATCGAGCCAGGGTTGGGCGGCATCCGTCCAGTGCGCCATCGCGGCGCCCAGCAGCAGGCTGCCGATGGCACCGAGGATCAATCCGAGGGTCACTGATTGCGTGTCCAGCCGGCTCACTTCACGGCCATGGCTGGCATCGCCCGCACGTGTCCACTGCCACCAGCCATACAATTGCAACGCGGCATAGATCACTTGCAGCAACATGTCCGAATACAGCTTCACCTCGAAGAAGATCCAGCTATAGATAAGTACCATGACCAGGCCGATCGGCCAGCACCAGGGGTTCTGCTTGACCGTCAACCAGACGGCAATCACACCGAGGGTGGCGGCAAACAGTTCAAGCCCGGACATGTCGGTTCCTTGGAGAAAATCGAAGAGGGGCGGATTGTAACCGCAGGCAGCGGATTTTGGTTTGCAGATCAACAGAACGCAGACTTCGGCAAGCCTGTAGCCGCTGCCCAAGCCTGCGTTCTTTTAAGGCTTATACCCTGAACTGCTTCAGCAGCCCGTTCAACTGCTCACTCAAGCCCCTGAGCCGCACGCTGGCGGCACTGGATTGCTCCGCCGCCAGTGCAGTGGAATGGGATAACCCGGCTGCTTGCGTCACGTTCTGATTGATGTCCTCGACCACATGCGCCTGCTGCAAGGTCGCGCTGGCAATCGAAGCATTCAATCCGTTCAGATTGCGCAATGCCTGGCCGATGGCATTAAGGCTCGCGCCGGCGAGGCCAGCCTGTTCAATCGTCAGTTGCGACGCACGGCTGCTGTCGCCGATGACCTTGACCGCCGCTTCGGAATGACTTTGCAGGCGTTCGATCATCGACTGGATCTCCGCCGTGGACTTCTGTGTACGCTGGGCCAGCAGTCGAACCTCATCGGCCACCACGGCAAATCCGCGACCTTGCTCGCCGGCACGGGCAGCCTCGATGGCCGCGTTCAAGGCCAGCAGATTGGTCTGCTCGGCGATGGAGCGGATCACCTCCAGCACGCTGCCGATCTGCGTGCTTTCGGCGGCCAGGGTACGAATGACTTCCACGGCCTGATCGATGGTCGAAGACAGCGTATCGATCTGTTGCAGGCTGCCGTCGATGTTGATCTGGCCTTGTTGAGCCTGGGCTTCGGCGTCGCGCATTTCACTGGCGGCATGTTCGGCGTTCTTGGCCACATCCTGCACGCCATAGGTGACTTGGTTGATCGCCGTGGCCACCAGTTCCATTTGCTGCGACTGTTGCTGGCTGCGTTGCTGGGCCTGAGTGGCGTCGTTGCCCAGTTCGCTGGACGACTGGCCCAAGGCACTGGCAGATGCCTGCAACTCGCCGATCACCAGGCGCAGTTTGGCGGTGAACGCATTGAAGTGCCGCGCCAGTTGCGTGACTTCATCCTGGCCATGGGTGTCGAGGCTGCGGGTCAGATCACTTTCACCGCTGGCAATGTTGGCCATTGCGTTCACGGTTTCCTGGAGCGGACGCACGATGCTGCGGGCAATCAGGATCACCAGCGCAACCATGATCAGCGCAATGGTCACCCCAATGATCGTTGCTTTCCATACTTGCCCGTAAAACTCGGCCTGCATGTCATCAATGTACACCCCCGAGCCGAGCACCCAGCCCCAGGGCTCGAACAGTTTGACGTAGGAGGTTTTCTCGACCGGCGCGCTGGCCCCCGGTTTCGGCCAGCGGTAATTGATGATCCCGGCGCCTTTGCTCTTGGCCACGGCGACCATTTCGTTGAACACGGCAAAACCGTCGGGATCGCGGATCGCCGAAAGGTTCTGGCCGTCGAGCTTCGGGTTGGCCGGGTGCATGATCATCACCGGCGTCAGATCGTTGATCCAGAAGTAGTCATTCTGGTCATAGCGCAGGCCGCGTACGGCGGTCAGCGCCTGTTTCTGGGCGTCTTCACGGCTCAGCGTGCCGGTGGTCTCCAGGCCATGGTAATAACTCAAGATACCGCTGGCCGTCTGCACCACATGCTGGGTTTTTTGAGCCTTGGCGTCATACAGGTCATCGTGAATCTGCTTGAGCATCAAAACGCCCAAGGCCAGCAGCATCATGACGGCCACGATCAAGATGAGCCACAACCGACGGCTGATCGACATATTGCGCAAGCTGTTCATAACGCGGTGCTCCGGTTTCTTGTTTTTGTAAAGTGATCGCCAGCATCCTGCCAGGTCCGATAACGCGGCAGCGCTTTTCAGACTTGTCTGTTAGGATTTCGGCCCGGCGCGCAAAAACCTGAATCCAAATTGATTTTCCACGCGATTTTCAGGGGCCAGGGGGGACTTTGCGCACGCGGACTTCAACGACGCTGATCGCAGTGAACGCTTGGTATTAATGACGGGGCATGCGCAGATGCATAGCCTTTTGGGGGATTGATGGACCTTTGGACTGCCTTTCAGGCTTTGATTCTTGGCGTTGTAGAAGGACTGACAGAGTTTTTGCCCATTTCCAGTACCGGGCACCAGATCATTGTTGCGGACTTGCTCGAGTTCGGTGGTGAACGCGCCATGGCGTTCAACATCATCATCCAGCTCGGGGCGATCCTGGCGGTGGTCTGGGAGTTTCGCCGCAAGATTTTCGACGTGGTCATTGGATTGCCAACCCAGCCGAGTGCGCGACGTTTCACCGCGAACCTGCTGATTGCCTTCCTGCCGGCCGTGGTTCTGGGGGTAATCTTTGCCGACCTGATTCACCATTACCTGTTCAACCCGATCACCGTGGCCGCAGCCCTGGTCGTGGGTGGCGTGATCATGCTGTGGGCCGAAAAGCGTCAGCATGAAGTGCATGCCGAAACCGTCGATGACATCACCTGGAAAGATGCGCTCAAGGTGGGTTTCGCCCAGTGCCTGGCGATGATTCCCGGCACTTCGCGCTCCGGCTCGACGATCATCGGTGGACTGCTGTTCGGCCTGTCGCGCAAGACCGCTACCGAGTTCTCGTTCTTCCTGGCCATGCCGACCATGGTCGGTGCCGCGGTGTACTCGGGCTACAAGTACCGCGACCTGTTCGTGCCGGCAGACTTCCCGGTGTTCGCGATAGGTTTCGTCACCGCTTTCATCTTCGCGATGATCGCCGTACGTGGCTTGCTCAAATTCATCGCCAGCCATAGTTATGCGGCGTTCGCCTGGTATCGCATTGCCTTCGGCCTGCTGATCCTGGCCACCTGGCAGTTCGGCTGGGTCGATTGGACAGCGGCCCAGCCATGAGTGATTCCAGCGCACGCAACAACCCCGGTCGGCAATCCGGGGGAGGGGTGCAAAACCTTCGCCTGAAGTGGCTGGTGTTTGCGATCCTGTGTGCGCTGCCTCTGTTCGGTTCGACGTCGTTATGGCTGCATGGGGTGTCGACGATTCCCCTGGCGGCCTATGGCATCGTCAGTGTGCTGGCGTTTTTGCTGTATTGGAGCGACAAGCGCAAGGCCCGCGCCGATCAGTGGCGAACCCCGGAAAACGTGCTGCATGCGCTGGAGTTCGCCGGTGGCTGGCCGGGCGCCTTGTTGGCTCAACAGGCGTCTCGGCACAAGACGCGCAAGGTTTCGTTCCAAGTGGTGTTCTGGTTGATCGTGCTGATGCACCAGGTGTTCTGGATCGACCACTTGTTCCTCGGCGCACACCTGTTCGCGCTGTTCTAAAGCAGTAAGCCGACCTGGCTGCGCTTGGGCAATTTGCTGACGACCAGTTGATGGGAGCGCCGTAGCAGCGCCTGCAATTCCTCGCCGCCCAGCGGATAGGGCGTGGCCATGATGATCCACTGGGCGCGTGCCAGATAAGGCGCCGGATGAATTCCCGGGCGATCGCAATGACCGAGAAACAAATCCTTGTCGACCTTGAACGCCAGTGACGCACCGCGCAGGTTCTGCAGGGCGAACATCTTGTTTGCGGCAATCGAAAACACCCGTACGCCGCCCCATTTGTAGTCTTCCCGTGCACCCGGCAGTGCGAGGCAGAATGCTGCGACCTCGTCTTCGCTCATGCGCCCAGCCTTCATATCAAGCGATCTCCGCAGGCATTGAATGTTTCGATCAAATGGTCAAGCCAGGCGCGAACCGCCGGCATCACCCCACGTCGATGAGGGTAGACTGCTTGCAGCCAGCCTCCCGGCAAGGACCACTCGGGCAGCAACTGCACCAGAGAGCCGTTTGCCAGTTCCTGCTCGCAGTACATCATCGGCAATGTGGTAAAGCCCTGGCCGGCGAGGGCGCAGGTCTTGCGCACGATGAAGTCATCAATGCCCAGTCGTGCTTCAAGGGACAGCTCGTAACTTTTACCCTGACGATCAACCAGACGAATGTGCACCATTCGATCGGGTTCAAGTGCACCCAGCACTGGCAGGCTTTTCAGGTCATCGGGATGACTGATGTCATGTCCCTTGAGGAACGCGGGGCTGGCCACCATCAGCATTTGCGCCTGACGCAGTCGGCGTGTAACCAATAGCGGGTCTTCGTCGCCGGGCTCGCGTACACGTAAAGCGACGTCCACGCCTTCGGTCACCAGATCGACGCGGCGGTTGACCAGCATCACTTCCAATTGCACCTGGGGAAATTTTTCGAGGAAATTGCTGATCACACCCGGCAACATTTCATGGGCCAATCCGACCGGCGAAGACACCCGTAAACGACCGCGTGGTTCGCTGGACATGCTGGCCACAGCCTCATCAGCCATTTCCGCTTCGAGCAGCATTGCCTGGCAGTGTCGCAGGTAGCGTTCACCTACAGCCGTCAGCTTGAGCTGGCGGGTGGTGCGTTGCAGCAGACGTGCGCCGAGACGCTCCTCCAGTTCGGCAATGCGCCGCGACAAGCGCGATTTGGGAATCCCCAGCGAGCGCCCGGCCGCTGCGAAGCCGCCAGCCTCGACAACTTTGGCGAAGTAATAAAGGTCATTGAGGTCTTGCATGCGTGTGTGCTCGATTGTTCTATCAGTGAGACAAACTATCGCATTGTTGCATGCTAATCAGCTATTGGTTTCGTCTGTAGGATTGTTTCCATCAGATCGCCCTTGTGGGCGATCCTCACCTGGAGATCCCACATGAAACTGCTGCATATCGATTCGAGCATTCTTGGTGACAACTCGGCTTCCCGTCAGCTGAGCGGTGAAGTGGTCAAAGCCTGGCAAGTTGCCGAGCCATCCGCTGTGGTGACCTATCGTGATCTGGCCGCTGATGCCATCAGCCACTTTTCCGCGACGACGCTGGTTGCTGCCGGGACCAGCGCTGAACTGCGCAATGCCGCACAACAGCACGAAGCCGAACTGAGCGCCCAAACCCTCGCTGAATTTCTCGCTGCCGACGCAGTAGTGATTGCCGCGCCGATGTACAACTTCACCATTCCAACCCAGCTCAAGGCCTGGATCGACCGCATTGCCGTGGCCGGTCAGACCTTCCGTTACACCGAAGCCGGTCCTGAAGGCCTGTGCGGTGGCAAGAAAGTGGTGATCGTTTCGACGTCCGGCGGCCTGCACGCAGGTCAGGCGACCGGCGTAGCCCACGAAGAGTACTTGAAAGTGCTGTTCGGTTTCATCGGCATCACCGATATCGAGTTCGTTCGCGCCCACGGCCTCGCCTATGGTGATGAAGTGCGTACCAAAGCCATGAACGACGCCCAGACGCAAATCAGCGAGCAACTGTTCGCCGCTGCGTAAGGCTTGCGTAAAGCAGCAAACCGTTCAGGTAAAGCCCCAAAAAACTCTGTATTCTGGATATGCAAGTACCAGGTGCGGAGTTTTTTGTTTCTGGTCGTTACGGGTTGTGGCCCAAGATATGCAATCGAGGGTTTACCTCCATGGTCCGGTAACAAGGTGGGCATCCCATGATGCGTCTTTGTGCAACCTTAGTGTTATGCCTGTTGAGCAGCCTGAATTCGGTGCACGCCGCCCCCGCGCCACATCCTCACTGGAGCGTCGGTTATCACGAGATGAGTTTTCTCGACCCGCTCGATCTGCAGCCGATGCGCGCCATCGCGTTCTATCCCTCCAGCGAAAAAGAACATTCCAGCAAGCTTGAGGGCTACACGGTCGAAGCCGGCGAAGACACCAGGGTCGCCATGGGCCGCTTCCCGATGCTGATGCTCTCCCACGGCAATACCGGCACTCCGTTGGCGCTGCACGATCTGGCCACGTCGCTGGCTCGCAAAGGGTTTGTGGTGGTGGCGGTGATTCACCCCGGGGACAATTCCAGGGACCACAGCCGACTCGGCACCTTGAGCAACCTGTACGGGCGGCCGATCCAGATCTCCGAAGCCATCACCGCGACGTTGGGCGATCGTATGCTCGCGCCGTTCGTCAATGCCGAGCAGGTGGGCGTTATCGGTTATTCAGCCGGCGGGGAGACCGCGTTGATTCTGTCCGGCGCGACGCCCGATCTCGATCGCCTGCGCCGTTACTGCCAGGAGCGTCCGGATGACCGTGACGCCTGCAATACCCAGGGTGAGTTGATTGTCGACCGTGATGATTTGCAACCGGTGGCTGACCCTCGGGTCCATGCGTTACTGCTGATGGCGCCGCTGAGCCTGAAGTTCGGCCGACACACGTTGGCCGATGTGCATGTGCCGGTGCTGCTCTACAGCGGTGACGGCGACAAATTGGTGGCCTTTGACAAGAACGCCGCAGCGCTGGCGCGCAAACTGCCCATCGCACCGGACTTCAGATTATTGTCCGGGGCAGGGCACTTCGTGTTCATGGCACCTTGCAATGACGAACAGATCGCGATCATGCCGGCACTTTGCACCGATGCTGATGGCGTCGACCGCGAAGACATTCATCGCAATCTGATTGCCGAGGCTGGACGTTTTTTCTCGCGTACCCTGGGCAAGGCAACCCGGGCCGGGATGCAAACCGCCGATCAGTAGCTCAACGCTCCCACAGTTTATTGGGCCATCGAACGCTGCTTGAGCAGCAGCGTCAATCCAAGACCGCTGATCGACAACAGCGCCGCACTGAAGAAAATCCACGAGTACCCCATGTTCAGCGCAATGGCCCCCATCAGCGGGCCGGCAATCGCCAATGCCAGATCGAAAAATACTGCGTAAGCACTCAGTCCCGCGCCACGGCTGGAGTTGGGCACTTGTTTGATCGCCTCGACACCGAGCGCGGGGTAAACCAGCGACAGGCCAAACCCGGTCAACCCGGCACCTATCAAGGCATACCCGGTTGAGGGTGCGAGCCACAGCAGCACCAGGCCGACTGTCTCGATGGTCATGCAGGCAATGGCCGAGCTGAATCCGCCAAACCGGCTGATGCTGGAAATGAACAACAATCGCGCGAGGATAAAGCACACGCCGAACACCGTCAGGCAGTACGCCGCACCGCTCCAGCCGCGGTTCAAGTAGTACAAGGTAATGAAGGTGGTCAGGGTGCCGTAGCCAATGGACGCCAGGCTCAAGCTCGCACCGAACGGTGCAATGCGCCCGAACACCGCCCAGAACGGCAAGCGCTCACCACGCACCACTGGCACCGACGGTTTGTTGCGAATCAACAGTAGCGCCGCCAAGGCCAGTATCGACAGGGCAATGCCCAGGCTGGCGAACCCCAACTGAGCGACCATCACCACCCCCAACGGCGCTCCGATGGCGATCGCACCGTAGGAAGCTATTCCATTCCAGGAAATCGAACGTGCCGTGTGCTCCGCGCCAACCTGGCCCATGCACCAACTGATGGTGCCGACGCCGATCAAGCCTTGGGCGATCCCCAGCAACAAGCGGCCGGCGATCAGGATCGACAAACTTAACAACGGAAACCCTTGCAGCAAGGTCGACAGCAGCGTCAGCACACCGCTCAACACAATCCCTGACAACCCGTAAACGATCGCCCGTTTGGTCCCGACATTATCGGACATGCGTCCGGCCATGGGCCGACTGAGCAGGGTCGCAAGGTACTGCGAACCAATGGTCAGCCCCGCGATTACAGCACTGAACCCCAGTTGTTCATGGACATACCCCGGCAACACCGCAATGGGCAAGCCGATGCAGAGGAAGGCAATAAAAGTGTAGAAAACGATGGAGACGATCTGCAGGGTGATCGCCATGGAACTGTGCGGTGGCTGTTGCTGCGCAGACATGAGGGCTCGTTCGCGGGCGGCGGAGGGAGAGCTGCATGATGGCTTGGGCGCGGGATAAAAGAAAGCTGGCTAACTATGTTTTCCAGGTCGTGATCCTGATCGTTCCCACGCAGAGCGTGGGAACGATCAGGTCGCAAAATGCAAAAAGCCCCGTCACAAGGACAGGGCTTTTCGATTAAAGCGGACGCTTAGAACACTACGCCCTGGCTACGCAGGTAATCGTCATAGGTACCGCTGAAGTCGGTCACGCCATTCGGGCTCAGCTCGATGATGCGAGTGGCCAGGGAGGAAACGAATTCACGGTCGTGGCTGACGAAGATCAACGTGCCTGGATAGTTCTCCAGCGCCAGGTTCAGCGCTTCGATGGATTCCATGTCCAGGTGGTTGGTCGGTTCGTCCATCACCAGTACGTTCGGCTTTTGCAGGATCAGCTTGCCGAACAGCATGCGGCCTTGTTCACCACCGGAGATGACCTTGACCGACTTGAGGATCTCGTCGTTGGAGAACAGCATCCGGCCCAACGTGCCGCGAATGATCTGCTCGCCCTGTGTCCACTGGCCCATCCAGTCGAACAGGCTGACGTCGTCTTCGAAGTCGTGGGCGTGGTCCTGGGCGTAATAGCCCAGCTCCGCGCTTTCGGTCCACTTCACGGAACCGGCGTCCGGGGTCAGCTCGCCCATCAAGGTGCGCAGCAGGGTGGTTTTGCCGATACCGTTCGGGCCGATGATCGCTACGCGCTCGCCAGCTTCAACGGTGAAGCTGAAGTTCTTGAACAGCGTCTTGCCGTCGAAGCCCTTGGACATCTGCTCGATGGTGACAGCCTGGCGGTGCAGTTTCTTGGTCTGTTCAAAGCGAATGAACGGGCTCACGCGGCTCGATGGCTTGACCTCGGCCAGCTGGATCTTGTCGATCTGCTTGGCACGGGAAGTGGCCTGCTTGGCTTTCGAGGCGTTGGCCGAGAAGCGGCTGACGAACGTTTGCAGTTCGGCGATCTGGGCTTTCTTCTTCGCGTTGTCCGACAGCAGTTGCTCGCGGGACTGGGTCGCCGCGGTCATGTACTCGTCATAGTTGCCCGGGAACAGGCGCAGTTCGCCGTAGTCCAGGTCAGCCATGTGGGTGCACACGCTGTTGAGGAAGTGACGGTCGTGGGAAATGATGATCATGGTGCTGTTACGCACGGTGAGAATCGATTCCAGCCAGCGAATGGTGTTGATGTCCAGGTGGTTGGTCGGTTCGTCGAGCAACAGCACTTCCGGATCGGAAAACAGCGCCTGGGCCAGCAATACGCGCAGCTTCCAGCCTGGAGCGACTTCGGACATCGGGCCGAAATGCTGTTCCAGCGGAATGCCCAGGCCCAGCAGCAGCTCACCGGCACGGGACTCGGCGGTATAACCGTCCATTTCGGCAAACTCGGTTTCCAGTTCGGCCACGGCCATGCCGTCTTCTTCGCTCATTTCCGGCAGCGAGTAGATGCGGTCGCGCTCGGCCTTGACCTTCCACAACTCTTCGTGACCCATGATCACGGTGTCGATCACGGTGAATTCTTCGTAGGCGAACTGGTCCTGGCGCAATTTACCCAGGCGCACGTTCGGCTCGAGCATGACCTGACCACCCGAAGGTTCGAGGTCACCGCCAAGAATCTTCATGAAAGTCGACTTGCCGCAGCCGTTGGCGCCGATCAAGCCGTAACGGTTGCCACCGTTGAATTTGACCGAAACGTTTTCGAATAGCGGCTTGGCGCCGAACTGCATCGTGATGTTAGCTGTAGAGATCAAAGGTTTTTCCTGCGAAGCATTCAGAGTAGCCAGGGTGGCGGCTGGACCGCGCTTGACCCGAGTCAAGGTGCGCTGAAACGGTTTTTTTCCGTCATCAACGAGTGGCGCGTAAAGTTTGGCGGCGATTGTACTGGTCTGGCTCTTTAAACGATAGGGCAATGGAGGCCACACCGTCGTTTTGGCGGTAGCAGTGCGCATTTTCAATGTTATAGGTTAACTATTGGTTACAAAGTGTGGCTAAAATGCCATCTCTCACCGAGGCCGACATACGGCCTGGCTCGAAAACGGGCCAAAAGACGCTGCACAAGCCTCCACACGCCGCTGGCTGGCAAGGGGCGCAGTTTGTTCACTTCTGATGTGTGACGATTTCCGTGAAACTGATCATTGCCGCTGTCTACGTTGTATCCATTGCGTACGTCCATCTGCGCGGTCGCGTGCGCCACAAGTTGGGGCGCCAGTTGAGCGATCACTCGACGTTTCTGGCGCCGATCAATTGCTTTCTTTATCTGTTCTCGAAAGTCCCCAACAAGCCCTACCTGGATCCGGCGGACTTTCCCGACCTGACGCCCCTGCAAACCCATTGGCAGGAAATCCGCGCCGAAGGCCAGAACCTGCTGCGTGCCGGCGAGATCAAGCGTTCCAACCAATACGATGATGTTGGCTTCAACTCGTTTTTCAAGACGGGCTGGAAGCGCTTCTATCTCAAGTGGTACGGCGACAATCACCCGTCGGCGATGAAACTGTGCCCGCGCACCACTGAGTTGGTTCAGAGCATCGGCTCGATCAAGGCCGCGATGTTCGCCGAGTTGCCGCCGGGCTCCAAACTGGTTCGTCACCGTGATCCGTATGCTGGTTCCTATCGTTATCACCTGGGACTGGAAACGCCTAATGATGCCGGTTGCTACATCAACGTCGATGGCGAGAACTATCACTGGCGTGATGGCGAAGCCGTGATGTTTGATGAGACCTTCATTCATTACGCGGAAAACACCACCCAACAGAACCGCATCATTCTGTTCTGCGATATCGAGCGCCCGATGAAGTATCGCTGGGCAGCCGCGTTCAATGGCTGGTTCAGCCGCACGGTGATGTCGGCTGCCGGCGCGCCCAACGAGGCGGGCGACAAGACGGGTGGCATCAATCGCCTGTTCGGCAAGATTTACAAGATTCGTCTGCGCGGCAAGGAATTGAAGAAGCGTAATCGCAAGCTCTATTACTTGCAGAAATGGGCCTTCTTCGGTGGTCTGCTGGCGATTTTTGTCCTGGTCTGAATCTCTTGTCAGTGCTGCTGCTGACGTCATCGCGGGCTTGCCCGCGATGAGGCCGGAACATTCACCGCATCACTTGCTGACTTTCTTCCGCGCAGCCGGTTTGCTCGCTGATTTGCTCTTCGCAGGCGCCTTGTCGGCGCTCCTGCCCCCAAGACTGCGCTTGAGCAGTTCGGTCAAATCGATGACATCCGCGGTCTTGCGCTCTTCTTCGCCAGTCGCCGTTTCAACGTCTTCGATCTTGCCTTCATGGGCCTTCTTGTCGACCAGGGCCATGATCTTGTCTTCGAATTCATCCCGGTAATCTTCGGGCGTCCATTCTGCGCTCATGTCCTCCACCAGGCGTTTGGCCATGTCGAGTTCACCTTTGGCCAGTTCTGCTTTGGTGACGTCCGGCCCTAACGCCAGCTCGTCAAGGCTGCGGACTTCCGCCGGCCAACGCAGTTTGACCAGTACCAGCGCCGATTCCAGTGGCATCAATGCCGCGAGGTACTGGCGGGTATGCAACACCACGCGTGCCAACGCGACTTTCTTGGTTTTGGTCAACGTCTCGCGCAACAACGCGTAGACTTTGCCGCCACGTTTATCCGGTGCCAGGTAATAGGGCGTATCGATGTTTTGCAGCGGAATCTGTTCGCCGTCGACAAAGGCGAAAATGTCGATGGTCTGCGTGGATACGGGGTGCGCTGAGCGAATTTCCTCTTCGCTGAGCACCACATAACGACCCTTTTCGTAGGCTACACCTTTGACGATGTGTTCCTTGGTCACCTCCTTGCCGGTGACCTTGTTCACACGCTTGTAGCCCACCGGCTCCATGCTGCGGCTGTCGAGCCAGTCGAAGTCCACCCCTTGGGAAGAGGTCGCCGAGACCAGCGCCACGGGGATATGCACCAGTCCGAAACTGATCGCGCCTTTCCAGATTGCCCGTGCCATGGTCGTGTTCTCGCGAGTGATGATCAGGTGACCGTAGGCCTCGAGCAAAAGTTTCAGCGGCCTGCAGCCGTCTCTCGCGCAAGATCAACTTCGTGTTACACCTTGCCGTTGAGGTTTTGATTAACAAATCCGAACCCGGGGCGTAGCGTGCTATCGAAGACCTTAATCGCGCGTGCCCAGAGGCAACCCATGAACAGATGCATCCTCGGCTTCATCCTGTTGGCCTCGAGCAGCATTCTCGGCCCGCTGGCCCAGGCGCAAGTCCCTTCGACTCACGCGCCGTTGCTTTTGGCGCAGAGCCTGCCGAACAGCGGTAACAACAACCCCTACAACAGCCCGATTCGCCGGGCCAATCCCAACAGCATGCAAGGCACGCAACCCAGTGCCCCGGCGATCCGAGGACCGAATACGGTCCCTGTGCCACGTCCGCCAACCCTCGACAACGGTGGCATCGGCAATCGCTACCCGCAGACGCCAGCGGCTCCCGCCAGCTCTCCCAGATTCATACCCAACCCGCCAGCGCGGGGTACTCCCATTCGTTGAACGGCAAAATCTGCATTTCTCCCCGCCATTCTCATGACAAAAGGAATCGTGCATGTTGTGTAAATCTCTTCTGACCGCTCTCTGTGCCAGTGCAATGTTGACCGTTACGCCGCCTGCGCTTGCCGCGTCCGCACAGGCGATGAAAAGTGAACTGGGCACGCTTGAAGTCACCCCCATCGCCGAGGGGCTGGAGCACCCCTGGTCCGTGGCGTTTCTGCCGGATCGCCAGGGCATGCTGGTGACAGAAAGGCCCGGTAATCTGCGCCTGGTCAACACGCAGGGCAAGGTGTCGACACCGATCAGCGGCGTGCCCAAGGTCTGGGCCAAAGGGCAGGGTGGCTTGCTGGATGTGGCGCTGTCACCCGACTTCAAGCAAGACCGCTTGATCTATCTGTCCTACGCCGAGGGTGGTGGTCAGGGTAACAAGGCCGGTACGGCCGTCGGTCGCGGCAGGCTGTCCGAAGACCTGACGAGCCTCAGGGATTTCACGGTGATTTTCCGTCAGGAACCCAAGCTATCCGTCGGCAACCATTTTGGCTCACGGCTGGTATTTGACCGTGATGGCTATCTGTTCATTACCCTCGGGGAAAACAACGACCGGCCAACCGCACAAGACCTCGACAAACTCCAAGGCAAGGTCGTACGCATTTATCCCGACGGCAAGGTACCGGAAGACAACCCATTTGTCGGTCAGTCCGGTGTGCGTCCCGAGATCTGGTCCTACGGGGTGCGTAATCCGCAAGGTGCGGCACTCAACCCATGGACCGGCACACTGTGGGAAAACGAACACGGGCCTCGGGGCGGGGACGAGATCAACGTGATTGAGCGCGGCAAGAATTACGGTTGGCCATTGGCGACTCACGGCATCAACTATTCCGGGCTGCCCATTCCTGAAGCCCAGGGCAAAACCGCTGAAGGCACCGTCGGGCCACGGCATTTCTGGGAAAAATCTCCAGGGTTGAGCGGCATGGCGTTCTACGACGGCGATCGTTTCAAGGCCTGGCAACACAACGTTTTCATTGGTGCGCTCGTCACGCAGGAACTGATCCGTTTGCAGTTCGACGGCGACAAGGTGGTTCACGAAGAGCGCCTGCTGGGGGAGCTGAACAAGCGCATCCGCGATGTGCGGCAAGGGCCGGATGGTTACTTGTATGTGTTGACCGATGAAGAGGACGGCGCGTTGTATAAAGTCGGATTGAAGTAACGCAAAAAAGATCGCAGCCTGCTGCAGCGCCTGCATGAGCATGCGCGACCTGGAGGCGCCGCCGCAGGCTGCGATCTTTTCAACGGTTATGCAGGATCACCGCCGCCCTTAACTTGTCCCGACCAAAGCTGCACATCTTCTCGAATTCCCCATGGCTGACCGGCACATGCTGGCAGTCCATGGTTTGTCGATGCTGGCTGTGGTCCACATCGGGATCGTGCAGATAGACGAATTCGTCGTCGCAATCGGTAACGATCACCCAGTGCGGTGATTTGGAGCGAGTCAGGCGATAGCTGCTGATCAGTACCAAAGGCTGACCGCCTTGCTCCAGCAGCCGTGGGAGGTCCAGCTGTCCGCCGATTTCGCACTCGACGTCGCTGGCAAGCAGCTGTTCAGTGAACGCTTCGTGCACCAGACGCATTACGTCTTTTTTATGCTCGTTGCGCACGCCGTCGAGAAACAACGGCCCGCTCATGCTCAGTTGCAGACGCACCCGAAACCCGCGGCGCCAGGCCGCCAACGCCAAGCCTTGAGGGCTGCAGCCACCGTGGCCGGAGGTCATGAAAACGGTAGTCGCCTCGCGCCAGATCTGCAGTTCTTCGCGGCGTTGCGGATATTGGTCACGCTGCAGTGCGGCCATGGCCATGATCAGGCAAGCCGGACCGCAGGTGAATTCGGTGGTTTGTGCGTAATAAGGCACTTGAACGTTACGCGACTCGCGATGCTCAAGGATGCGTTTTTGCAGGCGCAGCGCATCGGCATGGTCCTGGTAATAGTCATGAATCACGGCGAAGCGCCGGTAGCCGTTGCGTTCATACAAGGCAATCGCCGCAGGATTGTCGATACGCACCTCCAGCCGCAAATAAGCACAGTCGTGCTCCAGAGCGCAGGCCTCGACGCGATCGAGCAATTTTTTACCCAATCCGTTGCCTCGCGCCTGGGCGGCGATGGCGATCGAATACAGTCGTGCCAGCGACGTACCTCGATGAAATAGCACCACGGCGTAACCCAGCAAATGCTCACCGTGCTGTGCTACCAACAGTTGCCCGTGGGCACGAGTAATCATCCATTGAAAGCTGCGACTGTTGAGCCGATCGGTGGTGAAACACTGCTCTTCCAGTTGCAATAACTGAGGCAAGTCTTGCAATACCGCCAAACGAAATAATGTATTCATACGACCGCCGTAAAAGTTGCGTAACGAAACGGGACTTTCGAAAAACATCGTGCTTAATAGGAAAGGTCTTGTTCACCAACGGATCGATCACTATGTCAGCGGTACAAGGTCATTGGCGCGAAGTATCCGAGCAAACTTTGCCGGCGGCAATCACTTCTGAAACTTATTTAAAAGGTTCTTCAAATGAGTCGGGTAGAACTTCCAGCCAGTTGATTATCATCGTCGAACGCAGGGAGGACTGGGCTTCCTACTTTCCCAGCGAGGACATTGTCACGGCCCAGGAATACCTGGAACAAACCCGCAACAACGATCAGGGCAAGCGGGTTCAGGTCATCAACCTGTGCCGCAGCTACAAGTATCTGGGGCACGGGTACTACTGCTCGCTGCTGGCAGAGGCCCGTGGGCACAAGGTCATTCCCTCTGTGCGAACCATCAGTGAACTCACCCGTAAATCCTTGTACGGTCTAGCGTTGGATGACTTGGATAAAACCCTGGAAAAAGCGCTTAGTCATCATGCTTACAGCGATACCGAAGGTTTTACCCTGACACTTTACTTCGGCAAGACCAATATCGAGCCGTTGCAGGATTTGGCGCGGCAATTATTTGAAGTATTTGCCTGCCCGATTCTGTTAGTTGAATTTCGTCGAACTAACGGCTGGCACATCGAAGGCGTTAAGTCGGGTGCACTGCATAAGTTGCGCGAAGATCAGGAAGATCAGTTTGCACAATCCCTGGATAGTTTCAGTCGAAAAATCTGGCGCCAGCCGCGATCCCGGCGATTGGCCCGATACGACCTGGCCATTCTGCATGACCCCCAGGAAGCCTTGCCGCCCTCCAATGCCAAGGCGCTGGATAATTTTGTCAGGGTCGGCCGGACGCTGGGGATCGACGTTGATCTGATCGAGCGCAAGGACTATTCGCGAATTGCCGAATACGACGGCTTGCTGATCCGCGAGACCACCAGCGTCGACAACCACACGTATCGATTCGCCAAGAAGGCCGAAAGTGAAGGGCTGGTAGTGATGGACGACCCGGCGTCGATTCTGCGTTGCACCAACAAGGTGTACCTGACCGACTTGCTCAAGAGTCACCAACTGGGCATGCCCGCTACCGAAATACTCTACAAGGAACGACCGGAAGATTTCGAGCGGGTGGGCGAACGCCTGGGGTTTCCGTTGGTGCTGAAGATCCCCGACGGCTGTTTTTCCCGGGGTGTCATCAAGGTGGAAAGCCAGCAAGCCTTGCTCGAAGCTACCGCTGAATTGTTCGAGCATTCGGTGTTATTGCTGGCGCAGGAGTTTTTCTACACCGAGTACGACTGGCGCATTGGCGTGCTGAACCGCAAGCCGATCTTTGCCTGCCAGTACTTCATGTCCAAGGGCCATTGGCAAATCTACAACCACAAGGCCAAAGGCCAGGATATCAACGGTGAGTGCCGAACCCTGGCCGTCCACGAAGCGCCGCGAGCGGTGGTGGAACTGGCAGTGAAGACCGCCAACCTGATCGGCGATGGTCTGTACGGCGTTGATCTCAAGCAGTCGGGGGACAAAGTGGTGGTGATCGAGGTCAACGACAACCCGAACATGGACGCAGGCATCGAAGACGCGTATTTGCAAGACGACCTGTATTCACTGGTGCTGGAAGAGTTCGTGCGACGCCTGGAACTGAAACGTCGCGGCCAGGCCTGGTGATCAGCCGATGATCAAGGGCTTTGAATTGACCCACGGCGCTCTGCACGCCGTCGATCGGCTGGATGCCCCGGTCGTGCTGTTCAGCAATCCCGATGTGGCCGAGCGCGACCTGTTGCACAGCCATTTCAAACTCGATGAACACGCCTTGGCGTCGGCACTCGACCCTGACGAGGTGTCGCGCATCGAGTTTCACCCCGACAACCTGTTCCTGATCTGGAAACGCCCGGAAAACTACTCCGGCTCGCAGAGCCTGGCGTTTGAAGTGTCATCCTGTGGCTTGCTGTTTTGCCCGGACCGCTTGCTGGTGATCGCCACCGATGACGCGCCGCTGAGCGGGTTGGGCAAGCGTCAGGCGCTGAACACGCCGCTGGATGTGTTGCTCGATCTGCTCTTCAACAACATCCATCACTACTTGGGTCACCTCAAGGTGATCAAACTGGTTGCCCGGGAGCTGCAGCAGAAATTCAATGCGTCGATGCAGAATCAGCACCTGATCCAGATGTTCAACCTCAGCGAAAGCCTGATCTATTACATCAACGCCATCCACAGCAACGGCGCGGTCCTCACCCGACTGCGCAACCACGCAGAAAAGCAACACTTCAATGCCCATGCCATCAGCCTGATCGACGACCTGATCATAGAAAACAACCAGTGCTACAAGCAGGCGGAAATCTACTCGACGGTGTTCTCCGGGCTGATCGACGCGCGGGGCAATCTGATGAACAACAGCATGAACAACCTGTTGCGCAAACTGACGTTGATCAATGTGGTGTTTTTGCCGCTGAACCTGATCGCAAGCATCGGCGGAATGTCCGAATTCAGCATGATGACGGCAGGCACGCCGTGGTGGATTTCTTATCCGTTGTTCTTGAGCGCGATGCTGCTGGGGGCAGGGGTGATGGTGCTGGGGCTCAAGCGCTTGGCGAAATGAATCGGGTGATGTTCACCAGGCCTGTGGGCGCGAGCCTGCTCGCGATAGCCGCTTCCAAATCGCCAAAATGTCCGGATCAGAGCTGTTGAACCGCATCCATGCGGCCGAGCGCGCCGCGTTTGGCGACGCGTTGGCATGATGTGCAAGGATTATTCGGCAACGGCTTTTTCGACTTTGGTCGACGCCGACCAGATCCTGTAACGTACCTCTACATCCTCAGGTACATAGAGCACGATCGGCAGTTTGCTGTTGTAGCGCAGCATGAAACCGTCACCCACCACGGGCACGAAATCCTGTTTGCGCTTGCCGTCCGGGCAGGCCATCAGGGTGCTCATCGGGCCGATGACTTTTTCCAGTCGGTAAAACGGATAACCCCAGCCTTCGAGGTTTTTTTCCTCAAGCATGCCGCCCAGGCGTTGGCGGTTGCAGTCGACGGCAAGGGTCTTGCCAGCGAGGATTTCGACCTGGAAATCGTCTTCCCGGGTTTGCGGTGCCAAGTGAATGACCTGGCGACTGAAGCCGTCCTCGGCTTTTGGAAATGGCGCGGTTTTTTCCAGCGTTGCCCCGTGGATGACGCCCGACAGTGCAGCCGCGATAACGCCGATGGATGTGCGAACAATTAAAGGACTCATGGTGCCTCCTTGCAGGTAAACAGAAGCGAACGATCGCCTGCGCGCATTCTCCCTGCCACGGGCACTCGATGCAAACTCACGCTGTGTGCAATTTGCAGGGCTATCTGAGGCCGATAGTGCAATTTGCATGACGGTTGTTACAGGTTGTTAACCTAAACCTCTGATTTACCGATGAGCTGCATAGCTGAATTCAAGGCATGTTTTATGCTGTAGATGTTCTTAAGCTGACCGGGATCGCACACGAGTCAGCCATCGATAACCGTTGGCAGTCTCACAAAGGAGAGGGTCGCCATGTTTCTTTCTGCCTTGGAACTTCGCAACATCATTGAAAGCAGTTTCCTGCCGAAACGCTGCCAATGCTCGCTCTCTCCGGACCTCAAGATGACCGTCAAGGTCTTCGCGGAGGATGGCACTGATACCCTCGATCTATTGAGGACAGATATCGATGCCCAGCATCTGAACAGCTGCAGGGAAATCCATGAGTTGATTGCGGGGCTGCGCTCAGACCTTTACCACCATCACGGGGAAAACGAGCACCGTGAGGTGCTGGGCAAAGCGCTGTAGCCCAACGTTTGAATCTGCCGTGCGCTGCGGGCCTGGATCAAAACACCAGGCCCAGCGCCAGATCGAACGCATAAATGCAACTTGTGCGATGAGTCAGTTTTGATAACTGCAAGCGTCCGACAGTTTTCGGTAGGCGAGTTCCGCGGGTTTGCCCGACTGCTGATCGATATACGTCATCGTTGCCGTGATCACTTCACAATCCATCGTCGTGGGTTCGGTCAGGGCAATCACTTTGCCAATGTGCAGGGGCATCCCGTAATGATACGAGGGTATCGCGTCGGCGACGGTGGTGTCCGCTACGGTAAAACCTGAAAAGCTGGCACAGACAAGAGCTGAAGAAACGAGCAAAACGCGCGAGTTCATGGGGCAATCTCCAGTGCAGACGGAAGTCAGCTCGACGGATCGTCGAACCTGCCGCACTGGGCGTCAGAGAACTCTGAGGGCGTGCGGTCCAGTAAGTGTTGGACTGCACGATTAAGCATTGGTTAATTCTCCTGAATGCCACCTGTCGCTTTGCCACTACCGTTCGGCGGACGACCACACCATCAGGTGCGTTATGCCAGTTGTTTTCGATAGGGCAGGTCCGGCCCGGTTTTGCCGCAAGTCAGTGCCGCTGCCTGAACCGCAAACCGCATCATCGCTTCGATCTGCTCGCGGCTGAGCTCACGCAATCCCTCGATTGAATCCAGTTGTTGCTCAGTCAACCAGGCAATCAACGCCGCCTGAAAAGTATCGCCAGCGCCCACGGTATCTGCGATTTTGACCGCGCAGGCCGGCACCGACCACGAACCATGGACCCGGCTGAACACCGTCGCGCCTTCGCCACCGCGCGTCAGGAACACCAACTGGCAACGGTGCTGCAGCCAGCCCTCGATGACCCGCGCAGGGTCCTGTTCGGGATACAACAGGCGCAAATCCTCATCGCTGACCTTGATCAGGTCGGCATGTTCGACCAGCGTGGCCACGCGCGAACGCCACAACTCGATATTTGGCTCGGGGTTGAGGCGCACGTTCGGATCGAGGCTGATCAGGCGTTTACCGCTTTCCCGTCGCACCAACGCCAGCAGCGTGTCGGCAATCGGTTGCACCACCAGCGAAAACGAGCCGATGTGCAAGCCGCGTACGTCAGGCCCAAGTTCCGGCAGATGCTCAACTTTCAATTGCCGATCGGCACAACCTTCGCCACGGAAGCTGTAATGTGGCGAACCATCAGCACCCACCGCAACCATCGCCAGCGTGGTTGGTGCGGCGAAATCCCGTAGATAGCCGGTTTGTACCCCTTCGTCCTGCAGCACTTGCAACAGTCGTCGGCCAAGGTAATCGGTGGACAACCCGGCAAACAGCGCCACGTTCACACCCAAACGGCGCAAACCCACCGCGACATTGAACGGCGAACCGCCGGCAATCGCCTTGAAATTCACTTTTGAAGCCAGGCCACTGGCATCGTTTTCACTGAAAAAATCAAACAGCGCTTCGCCACACACCAGATACATAATTGCTCACTCTTCAAAGGGTTGCGACATGCTGTTGATAGCGTTCGTAGGCTTGCTGCGAAGCCACGACGTTTTGTGCAATGGGCAAGGTTTCACTCGCCGGGTCGAGCTTCACGCAGCGCTCGCACAGATCCGCCAGGCTCTCTTCTCGGCCGCTTTCCCGGGACTTGCACCACGCCGCCTGAATTGCCGCCCCAAGGGACGCGGCTTCGCTTTGTTCAGTGCAGACCACCGCAGTGTTCATGATGTCCGCGACTACCTGGCGCCATACCGTACTTTTCGAGCCGCCGCCGATCAGGCAAATGCTGCGGCTTTGTAAGCCATTTTGCCGCAGCAGGTCCACACCGAAACGCAATCCGAAGGTCGTGCCTTCAACCACTGCACGGCACAGATTGGCCTGGGTCAGGTTGGTCATGGTCAAGCCGCGCACGCTGCCGGTAGCGTGGGGCAGGGCGGGTACGCGTTCACCATTGAAAAACGGCAGCACACAAACGCCTTCGGCACCGATCGGTGCCTGGGCCGCGAGTGCATTGAAGCGATCGATATCCAGCTCGAATAACTCACGGAACACCCCGGTGGCATTGGTCAGGTTCATGGTGCAAATCAAGGGCAACCAGCCACCGCTCGAAGAACAGAATGTGGCGACTCCAGCGTCCGGGCTGACGATCGGTTGATCGGCATAGGCGTACACCGTGCCGGATGAGCCGAGACTCATGGTGATGGCGCCTGGCCGAATATTGCCGGTGCCGATGGCGCCCATCATGTTGTCGCCACCGCCGCTGGAAACAAGGGCTTGCGGATTGATACCCAATCGTCCAGCGATCGCCGGCAAGATCGTACCGACCGCTGCGTGCGCGTCGATCAGCTCCGGCAATGCCGCTTGCAGGCGCCCGCTCGGATCGATGTCGCGCAGCAATTGTAAATCCCACTGGCGAGTGCGCACGTTGAAATAGCCCGTGCCGGAAGCATCGCCGTACTCGCTGCAACTGCGGCCGGTGAGCCAGAAATTCAGGTAATCATGGGGCAACAGAATGCGGGCGATTCGGGCAAATACCGCCGGGTGCTGTTCTTTGGTCCAGAGCAGCTTAGAGACTGTGTAACCCGGTGCGATGACCACGCCAAGGCGCTCCAGCGAACCTTTTTCACCGCCCAGGCGTTCGAGAAGGCGATCGTTCTCGGCGCTGGTTTCGGTGTCGCACCAGAGTTTGGCGGGGCGCAGGACCTGGCCCTGATCATCGAGCAGGACGAGGCCGTGTTGTTGTCCGGACACACCGATGCCGAGGATCGATTGGCCATCGACACCGGCCGCCAGCAATGCGTGGCGAGTGGCGCTGGCGAAAGCATCCAGCCACTGAGCGGGGTCCTGCTCGCGACGGCCGTTGGCGCCGCTGATCATGGTGTGGGCAGCGGCGCCCTGGCCAATCACGGCACCACTGACCGCATCGAGGATAATGGCTTTGGTGCCTTGGGTGCCGCAGTCGATGCCGAGGAATAATTGTTGGTCTGCCATGGTGGGTCCTTGGTGTATGAAGATCGTTCCCATGCTCTGCGTGGGAACGCCTCAATGGACGCTCCGCGTCTGCTTCTGGATGGGGACGCAGAGCGTCCCGGGCTGCATTCCCACGCAGAGCGTGGGAACGATCAGAAATCACTGTGGGAGCGGCGGTGCGACGATTCGACTTGCCCGCGATGACGGCAGCAGATTCACCGCATGCTTACGCCAGAACCCGCTCAAGCGTGCGCGTCACACCCACCTCGCGCAAACTGTTGCAACACCACTCAAACGCCGCGACAAACTCTGCCGAGCGAGGGATCGCGGTGCCGAAAATCTCCTCAACCTCCAGCAAGCGCTGGGTGATCAATACGTCGTCGGCCACCAACGCCTGACAGAACGCCGCCCGTGGATCCGGTATCGAGTAGGTATCGCCATTTTCATCCACGCCTTTCAAGTACAAGGCCCATGCGGCCACCACCAGCGCCGCACGCTTGGTCTCGCGGCCATCGGCGATCAAGCGGTTGATGGTCGGAATGGTGAACTTGGGAAACTTCGACGACCCGTCCGAGCACACACGTTCCAGTTGATCGGCAATGGCCTGATTGGAGAAGCGTTCGACCAGCGTGTTCTTGTAATCGGTCAGGTCAATGCCTGGCACTGGCGCCAGTTGCGGCGTGACGTCGAGGTCCATGTAGGCACGCATGTAGCGCACGAACAGCGGGTCGTTCATGGTTTCGTGAACGAAGCGATAGCCCTTCAAGAACCCTAGATAGGTCAGGGCCAGATGACTGCCATTGAGCAGTTTGATCTTCATCTCTTCATAGGGCGTGACATCGTCGGTGAACTGCACGCCGACCTTTTCCCAGGCCGGCCGGCCATTGACGAACTTGTCTTCCAGCACCCATTGCACAAAGGGTTCGCAGACCACCGGCCAGGCGTCATCGACGCCATGTTTGTCCGCCAGCAGCAGGCGATGCTCAGTACTGGTCATCGGCGTGATGCGGTCGACCATGGCGTTGGGGAACGTCACGTTGCGCTCGATCCAGTTGCGCAACTCGGCGTCCCGCAGCGCGGCGAATGCCAGCAGTGCTTTGCGAGTGACCGCGCCGTTGTGCGGCAGGTTATCGCAGGACATCAAGGTAAACGCGGGTATACCTGCGGCCCGGCGCTTGGCCAGTGCCGCGCAAAGAAAACCGAACACGGTTTTGGGTGAGTCCGGCTTGGCGAGGTCGTGCTGGATCTGCGGCAGGTGCGCCATGAACTCGCCGTTGCTGTCATCGATGCAATAACCGCCCTCGGTGATGGTCAGCGAGACGATGCGAATCTGCGGGTCGGCGAGTTTGTCGATCAGCGTTTGCGCACCGTCCTCTGCCAGCAGCATGTCGCGAATGGCGCCGATTACCCGGACTTCGGTGTCATCGGTATCACCCAGCTCAAACAGGGTGAACAGGCAATCCTGTTGCTTGAGATCGTCGCGGGCGCGGCGGTCTTCGGCACGCAGGCCGACGCCGCAGATCGCCCAGTCCAGGCCCTCGCCGGTGTTCATCAGCGCGTCGGTGTAGTACGCCTGATGGGCGCGATGGAAACCGCCGACGCCGATGTGGGCGATACCTTGGCGCGTGTCGCTCAGGGCGTAGGCGGGCAGTGCCACTTCGGGGGCGAGGCGGTTGAGGTTCTGTTTATTCAGTTTCATCACACACTCTCGCAAATCAGGCAGCAACGCGCAAAGGACGGGTCAGCGCCACGCCGTCGGCATCGAATAAATGGCAGTGTTCGGCATCCAGATGCAGGCTCAGGGTTTCGCCATAACGGCTGGCGAGGTCACCGCGTACACGCATGGTGAGGGCTTCGCCGGAAGCGGTGCGAACATGGCAGAAGGTGTCGCTGCCCAGGCGTTCGCTGACATCGGCGGTGACTTGCAGTGTGCAATCGCCGGGTTTGGCCAATTCCAGGTGCTCGGGGCGAATGCCCAGCGTCACCGCACCGCCGACGCTCAGCTTGGCGCCGCTCAGCGCCAGGCTGATGCGGGTGCCGGCGTCCAGTTGCACTTCACAGCCCTGGCCATTGACCTGAGTGATCCGGCCTTTGAGGAAGCCCATTTTCGGCGTGCCGAGAAAACCGGCGACGAACAGGTTGGCCGGCTGGTGATACAGATCCAGTGGCGAGCCGACTTGCTCGATCTTGCCGCCGTTGAGCACGACGACTTTGTCGGCCATGGTCATGGCTTCGACCTGGTCGTGGGTCACGTAAATCATCGTCGCTTGCAGGTCTTTGTGCAGGCGCAGCAACTCCAGACGCATCTGCACCCGCAGCGCCGCGTCGAGGTTGGACAGTGGTTCGTCGAACAGGAAGATTTTCGGGTTGCGCACAATGGCCCGGCCGATCGCCACACGCTGGCGTTGCCCGCCGGACAGTTGCTTGGGCTTGCGCTCGAGCATCGGTCCCAACTCCAGGATGCGCGCCGCTTCGCCGACTTTCTTTTCCACTTCGGCCTTGGGCACGCCGGCCAGATCAAGGGCGAACGACATGTTTTTGCGCACGCTCATGTGCGGGTACAAAGCGTAAGTCTGGAACACCATCGCCAGGTCTCGCTTGGCTGGACTGACTTCAGTGATGTCGCGGCCATCGAGTTCGATGGTGCCACCGCTGACTTCCTCCAGCCCGGCGATCAACCGCAGCAGGGTGGATTTACCGCAGCCCGATGGGCCGACGAAGACCACGAATTCCTTGTCGTTCACTTCAAGGTCAATGCCCTTGATGATGGAAAAGCCTTCAAAGCCTTTTTGCAGGTTCTTGATTTTCAGGTTGGCCATGGTGATGGGCCTCCGCATGTTTTTATTCATTTAAACCGGACGGCTTTTCGTAGGAGCCAGGCTTGCCGGCGAAGGCAATTTGACGGGCGCCTTCGCCGGCAAGCCTGGCTCCTACAAGGGGCGAACCGTTTATTTCACGGCGCCAAACGACAGGCCGCGCACTAATTGCTTCTGGCTGATCCAGCCGAAGATCAGGATCGGCGCGCAGGCCAGGGTCGAGACCGCCGACAACTTGGCCCAGAACAACCCTTCGGGGCTGGAATACGAAGCGATCAAGGCGGTCAGCGGCGCCGCTTTCGATGAGGTCAGGTTCAGCGACCAGAAGGCTTCGTTCCAGCACAGGATCAGCGACAGCAAAACCGTGGAGGCCAGGCCACCCTTGGCGATCGGCAGCAGCACGCGGACCATTTCCTGCCACAGCGTTGCGCCATCGAGGCGGGCGGCTTCGAGGATGTCCTTGGGGATGTCCTTGAAGTAGGTGTAAATCATCCAGACCACGATCGGCAGGTTGATCAGGGTGTAGATCACGATCAGCGCGATGCGCGTGTCGAGCAGGCCGAAACTCTTGGCCAGCAGGTAGATCGGCATCAGCACGCCCACCGGCGGCAGCATTTTGGTCGAGAGCATCCACAGCAGCGTGCCCTTGGTGCGCTGGGTTTCGTAGAACGCCATCGAGTAAGCGGCCGGCACCGCGATCAGCAGGCACAGGGCCGTGGCGCTGAAGGAAATCACCACCGAGTTCCAGGCGAAGCTGAAGTAGTCGCTGCGCTCGTTGATGTGCAGGTAGTTCTCCAGCGTCGGCGTGAAGATGAACTGCGGCGGCGTGGCGAACGCGTCGATTTCGGTTTTGAAACTGGTCAGCACCATCCAGAAGATCGGGAAGAAAATCAGGATCGCGATGGCCCAGGCCAGGGTGCCGAGCAGCAGGCTTTGCAGACGGCGTGATTGTTGAAGGGTCATGGCAGGCCTCAGGCTTTGTCAGTCAGGTTTTTGCCGATCATCCGCACCAGCACGATGGCCGCGATGTTGGCGATCACCACGGCAATCAAGCCGCCAGCCGAGGCCATGCCGACATCGAACTGCACCAGCGCCTGGTTGTAGATCAGGTAGGCGAGGTTGGTCGAGGCGTAGCCGGGGCCGCCGTTGGTGGTGGTGAAGATTTCGGCGAACACCGAGAGCAGAAAGATGGTTTCGATCATCACCACCACCGCAATCGGCCGCGCCAGGTGCGGCAGGGTCAGGTGCCAGAAAATCGCCAGTGGCCCGGCACCGTCCAGGCGCGCGGCTTCTTTTTGTTCCTGATCGAGGGACTGCATGGCGGTCATCAGGATCAGGATCGCGAACGGCAGCCATTGCCACGAGACGATGATAATGATCGACAGCAGCGGGTAGTGCGCCAGCCAGTCCACCGGTTGCGCGCCGAACAGCTTCCAGACGTAGGCGAGGATCCCCGACACCGGATGGAAAATCAGGTTCTTCCAGATCAGCGCGCCAACCGTGGGCATGATGAAGAACGGTGAGATCAGCAACACCCGCACGATGCCGCGACCGAAAAACTCGCTGGCCTCCAGCAATGCACTGATCAACACGCCGAACACCACGCTGATCAGCAGCACACTGCCCACCAGCAACAGAGTGTTGCTGGCACCGGGCAGGAACCCCGAATCGGTTAGGAAATAGGTGAAGTTTTCCAGCCCGATGAACTCGTTCTCGCCGGGATTGAGCAAGTTATAACGAATCGTCGAGAAGTAGACGGTCATTCCCAACGGCACGATCATCCATAACAGCAGCAACGCTACCGAAGGGCTGACGAGAAACCAGCCGGGGTTGACCAACCGGCTCTTGCGTACCGGTTGGGGCATTTCCATGTGAGCTTTGGCAGTTGAAGTATTCATGGTGATCACTTGCTCGTTGTCCGACGAGTTCTCTGTGGCGAGGGAGCTTGCTCCCGCTCGGCGGCGAAGCCGTCGTAAAACCGGTTCGCACGTTGCGACTGTTAGATCGCAGGGGCCGCTTCGCAGCCCAGCGGGAGCAAGCTCCCTCGCCACAAAAATGGATGTTTACGGGTTACTTGGGATAACCGGCGCGCTTCATCTCTCGTTCAGTGGTTTGCTGGGCGGCGGCCAGGGCCTGGTCGACTGTGGTCTGGCCGATCAGCGCCGCAGAGAAGGATTTGCCGACCTGGGTGCCAATGCCCTGGAACTCGGGAATGGTCACCAATTGAATGCCGATGTACGGCACCGGTTTGGCGCTCGGCTTGCTCGGATCTGCTGCCTTGAGCGATTCGAGTGTGACCTTGGCGAATGGCGCGGCGCTCATGTAGGCCTCGCTGTAGGTCGAGGCCCGAGTGCCTGGCGGCACGTTGGCGATGCCGTCTTTCTCGGCCACCAGTGCCCCGTATTCCTTGGAAGTGGCCCAGGTGCTGAAGGTTTTTGCCGCGTCTTTGGCCTTGGAACTGGTCGGGATCGCCAGCGCCCAGGAATACAACCAGGCCGAGCCTTTGTCGGTGACTTCATGGGGCGCGTAGGTGAAGCCGACGTGATCGCTGACCTTGCTCTGGGTCTTGTCGGTGACGAACGAACCGGCAACGCTGGCGTCGACCCAGATCGCGCATTTACCGCTGTTGAACAACGCGAGGTTTTCATTGAAGCCGTTGCTCGATGCGCCCGGCGGACCGAACTTTTTCATGGTATCGACATAGAAGTTCAGCGCGTTTTTCCATTCGGGGCCGTTGAATTCCGGTTGCCACTTTTCATCGAACCAGCGGGCGCCGTAGGCATTGGCCACGGTGGTGATCAACGCCATGTTCTCGCCCCAGCCGGCCTTGCCGCGCAAGCAGATGCCGTACTGTTCCTTGTCCTTGTTGGTGAGTTTGCCGGCGAATTCGCTGATCTGGGTCCAGGTCGGGCGCTCGGGCATGGTCAGACCGGCGTCCTTGAACAGGTCGGTGCGGTAATAGGTGATCGAGCTTTCGGCGTAGAACGGCAGGGCGTACAACGAGCCTTTCACCGAAAGGCCTTCACGCACCGACGGGAACACGTCGTCGAGGTCATAACTGGCCGGCAGGTCCTTCATCGGCTCCAGCCAGCCTTTGGCTCCCCAAAGTGCCGCTTCGTACATGCCGATGGTCAGCACGTCAAACTGCCCGCCCTGGGTGGCGATGTCGGTGGTCAGACGCTGGCGCAGAACGTTTTCTTCCAGCACCACCCAATTGAGTTTGATCTCTGGATGCTCGGCCTCGAAGGTCTTCGAGAGTTTCTGCATGCGGATCATGTCGCTGTTATTGACGGTGGCGATGGTCAGGGTCTGGGCGCCGAGGGTGACGCTGCTGAGGGTCATGCAGGTGAGGGCAAGCAGAGCTTTGACTGAAGGTTGCATCGAGCACTCCTTTTCTGCACCCGAAGGGCAACAGAAGGACAGTTATTGTTTTTGTGTCTTCCGAAGGCTGGAAGAATCTGTGCTGATTACAGCCTTCAATGGCGGGCGAGACAAATCATCCATCGCACTGGGATCGATACTTTTTTGCACTGCTGTTTGGCGATGTAGACGCAGGGAAGGGGGTTCCAGCGAGGCAGGGGTATTGAATCCGTACAGGTCTTCGCTACCCCAAGGTCGCCAAACATCCCGTAGGAGCAAGGCTTGCCCGCGATGCCGACCTCAAACACGCCATCGCGGGCAAGCCTTGCTCCTACAAAAGCTTCTATTTAACTGAGGTTTTGTTCGGTCAATCTGTGCACCACCAACCGCCGGTAATGCGAAGGCGTCATGCCCTTGAGCTGCTGGAAGCGTCGGTTGAAGTTGGAAATGTTGTTGAAGCCCGACTCGAAGCAAACGTCGGTCACCGGTTTATCACCATCGGCCAACAACTCGCAGGACTTGCTGATACGCAGGCGATTGACGAACTCGATGAAGTTGCGCCCGGTGGCCTGCTTGAACACTCGGCTGAAATAGGTCGGTTTCATGCCCAGATGCTCGGCCACTTCCTCCAGCGTCAAGTCCCGGGCGTAATGGGCAAAAATGTAATCCACCGCGCGGTTGGTGCGATCAATATTGTGTTCGTCGGCCAGTTGCGGCGTGGTTGCGCCGGACAGCAACTGATAGTCATCAGTAGCGGCCAGCAATTCCAGTAGGATGAAAAAGTGCCCGAGCCGGGTCACGCCGGTGCTATCGGCGATGCGTTGCATCAGGTCCATCGCTCGGCCAATCGTCTGCTTGCCACGAAACTCGATGCCGTACTTGGCGCGCTCCAGCAGTGGCGCGAGGGTCTTGAGTTCGGCGAAGACCTGATAGCCACTGTCGAACAGCTCGTCAGTGAAGTTGACCAGCATGTCGCGTTTGGGCACGACTTCGTCTTCGGCGACCTGGCTGATCCAGTTATGGGGCAGGTTAGGGCCAGTCAGAAACAGGGTTTCGGGATAAAAATTGCCAATGTAATCGCCGATGAATACTTTGCCTGAGCTGGCGACGATCAGGTGCAGTTCGTATTCCTTGTGGAAATGCCAGCGCACCAACGGACAAGGAAAACCGTGCTGACGATAGATGATGGACAAGCCGTTGTGGTCGTCCATCAATTCGTAGGAAGGGTCGGTGACTCTGGCGATTCGGGTCATGGCAGGGCGCTTTTGTGTTTTGGTTACATGGCGTCGATCGTATTCCGGTTCTTTGCCTCAATCCATTGCGCCATGTACTGGGTACTTTTGTGGTGGTGATGGCGCAACATGCTGCCGGTGAAATTATCCCGTCGAATGTTCGCCAGATTCTGTCGACATTCCATCAGTCGCTGAATCAACGCCGGGCCATGCAAGGATTGCCGGTAGCGGTTGGCGAGCAAGGTCTGGCCATGCGCCTGTGCTTCAAGCCAGCGAGGCTTGTCGGTGTAAAGTTGCACCGCATGCTTGGCAATCTCGCGAGCGGTGCGGGCGACGGCGCCGGGCCAGGCTTCGTCGCCGTGCATCGCCTCCGCCCCTACGGGCGTCGTGACGTTGGGGGTGCCGCAGAGCATCGCATCGACAATTTTGCCCTTTATGCCGGCACCGAAACGCAGCGGTGCCAGGCACACTCGAGCCGCCGACATGACTTGCAAGGCATCTTCTGCCCAGTTCATGACATGAAATCCCTGGGCCGGGTTATGCAGTGCTGTTGCCTTGGGTGGCGTGTATGAGCCATAGATGTGCAGTTGCGCCGCGGGCAGTTGCTCGCGAATCAGCGGCCAGATCGTGGTTTTCATCCACAACACCGCATCCCAATTGGGCGCGTGCCGGAAGTTACCAATGCTGAGAAAGTGCGCCCTGTCTTCAAATGCGGCCGGCGCCACACTCGGCAGATCGACCATCAGCGGGCACCAATGCAAGAGGGTAGCGGGCAATTTGAACTGTTCGATCAGCAATTGGATTTCCACTTCGGAAATCATCAGGTTCAAGTCGCAACGATAGATCGCGGCAATCTCACGCTTGGCCAGATCGTTATCGGCCATGAACTCAAACTCTTCACGCAGGCTGGGCGCAAACAGTTCACTGAAGTCATTCGCGTCGTCACTGGCCTTCAAACGCTGTTTGAGACGTTGCTGCCGGGCATCACGCAAGCTCTGCAGGTCCGACGTCTCCAGCACGCGAACGGCGTCGGGACAGTGTTTTTCCACGCGCCAGCCGAACTGTTCTTCCATCATGAAACGGTCGAACAGCACCACATCCGGCGCGAGTTCGCGGATGAATGTGTCGAAGCTGCTGTTGTTCAATTCGATCGGCACTTCGCGAATGCCCAGCGACGTCAGGTCAGCGCGCTGCTCACCATAACCGGCAGGGCTGCTGAAGGTGATGTCCCACCCTTGCTGCAAGAAGGTCTCGAGAATTTGCATCATGTGCCCACCGGCCGCCGAAGAACGGGGCTCGGGCCAGACGTAGCCGATGACCAGGACTTTGGTTTGGCGAGGTTGATTCATGGGCGATTGTTCCAGGCTACAAACGAGAATAAGGCGATACCAGGGAAAAACAGGTGAGAGTGTACGTAACCTTCCAGGTCACCTGAATCGAATGCGGATCACCAGCAATTGTTGTTCATCCAAACCAGCTTACTTCGACTGCGCGAGAATTCCCTGGACCTTGTCTCGCAACTGATCGATCGAAAACGGTTTGCCAATCACCGACATGCCTTCGGGCACGTCAATATTCTCCGCATAACCACTGGCGAACAGGATGGGCAACTGCGGGCGCAGCATCCGGGCCTGGATGGCCAGTTCCCGACCATCCATCACCGGCAGGCCGACGTCGGTCATCATCAAGTCGATGTGCTGGTCCTCGTCATTGAGGAACTCCAGCGCCTGTTCGCTACCATCCGCGTCAAGTACCTTGAACTCCAACTCCTCCAGCACATCGACGATCAGCATGCGCACGATGGCATCGTCTTCGACGACAAGAATGGTGGACGCATTGGCGGTGGACATAGTGGGGTTCCTGAAAAATGATTGGCGGTTGCCGGCTTGCGAAAGCGCCGGTCTCTTGCATGAGTAAGTGACGGCTCCCGACAAGTTCCCGAGGGACGGAAAAAGATTGGTCGCACATGTCAGGCAAGGATACCCGCGTCCATCAACTGGCGCAGGGGAATGTAGGACCTGGCGTTAAAACATGTGAGAAAAATGGATCAATGTGCCAGTTTTGGGGCAAACTCGCCCAATTCTGACAGTTCGACAAGGCCTGCCCCATGACCTCTGCGTCTTTGGTTGATGAGCAACGATTCCGCAAACTCCTGAGCCGCAATATCAGCCTGCCGCTGGGTGTCGGCGCCATCAGCGCTGTTTTCTTCGTGTCATTGATTACCTATCTGCTGTCGACGATCCAATGGGTCGAGCACACCGATCGGGTCATCAATAACGCCAATGAGGCCGTCAAGCTGACGGTCGACCTGGAAACCGGGATGCGCGGGTTTCTGCTCAGTGGCGACGAAAAGTTTCTCCAACCTTATGAAACGGCTAAGCCTCGGGTCGAGGTGGTGCTCAATACGTTGCTCGAACTGACGGCGGACAATCCGGTCCAGACCGATCGCTTGCACCGCCTGCAGTCGTTGCAGCAAGAATGGGCCAATTACGCGCAATCGATGATTGATCTGCAGCGATCGAGCGGCGATTACCGCAGCGCGGTCCGCGCCGGCAAAGGCAAGCGCCTGACCGACGAGATACGCAAGCAGTTCGAAGACGTGATCGACATGGAGCAGCAACTGCGTGCCACGCGCAATGAAGAGGTGCGGCGCACCACTGTCTGGAGCATTGGCCTTTATCTGCTGTTTATCGCGGGCATCAGCGCGTTGCTGGCCTACATCGGCCGTCGTGATCTGTTGAACCTGTCGCAAAGCTACTCCGCGACATTGGCTGCGCAGCAAGCCAGTGCTCAGCGCCTGGAGCAACAAGCGTGGCTGCGCAACGGCCAGACCGAACTGGCCGAGCAAGTATTGGGGCAACTGTCCCTGAATTTGCTGGGGCGCAACATCCTGCAATTCTGCGCGCAGTACCTGGGCAGCGCCGTGGCGGCGATTTACGTGCGCGAAGAACACGGTGGCCTGCGGCGAGTTGCGTCTTACGGTTTTTCGCGCGAACAGGAAGCACTTGAGCAACATATCTACAGTGAGGAAGGCATCGTTGGCCAAGTTGCGCATCAGGCCAAGTTGATTCGCCTCGACAACGTACCGAGCGACTACTTCAAGGTCAGCTCCGGCCTCGGTGAAGGGCTGCCACGCAGTGTGCTGGTGGTGCCGACCAGTGATGACGACCGGGTCAACGGTGTCATCGAACTGGGTTTCCTGCGGCCCTTGGTTGACCGCGACATCGAATTGCTGGAGTTGATTGCCGGTAACATCGGCACGTCTATCGAGGCTGCGCGCTATCGTCAGCGCTTGCAGGAAGTGCTGGCCGAAACCCAGCAACTCAACGAAGAGTTGCAAGTGCAGCAGGAAGAACTCAAGACCGCCAACGAGGAACTCGAAGAGCAGTCGCGGATTCTCAAGGAATCCCAGGCCCATCTCGAGACGCAACAGGTCGAGCTGGAACAGACCAATGAACAACTCGCCGAACAGGCCGAAGTACTGGCCCAACAACGCGACGCCATGGACCTCAAGAACACTGAACTCAATCAGGCGCAGATCCAGCTCGAAGAGCGCGCCGAAGAGTTGCAGCGCTCAAGCAAGTACAAGTCCGAGTTCCTCGCCAACATGTCCCACGAACTGCGCACGCCATTGAACAGCTCGTTGATTCTGGCCAAGTTGCTGGCGGAAAACCCTCAGGAAAACCTCAGCGCCGAACAGGTGAAGTTCGCCGAGTCGATTTACTCCGCCGGCAACGATTTGCTCAACCTGATCAACGACATTCTCGATATCTCCAAGGTCGAGGCCGGCAAGCTCGAGATTCGCCCGGAGAACACCAGTGTTGCGCGTCTGGTGGACGGCCTGCGCGGAATGTTCCAGCCGTTGGCAACGGACAAGCAGCTGCAATTCCATGTCGATTTGCAGGACGGCGTGCCCGCGATGATGTTCACCGACCGTCAGCGCCTGGAGCAGGTGATCAAGAATCTGTTGTCCAACGCGGTGAAGTTCACCGAAAAAGGCAGCGTGAGCCTGAGCGTCGCCGCAGCGCCGAACAATGGCATAGCCTTCAGCGTCCGTGATTCCGGCATCGGCATTGCCGCCGATCAGCACGAAAGCATTTTTGAAGCGTTCCGCCAAGCCGACGGCACCACCAACAGGCGATACGGCGGAACCGGTCTGGGGCTGTCGATCTCCCGCGACCTGGCGGCCCTGCTCGGTGGCTCCATCAGCGTGAGCAGCACGCCGGGGCAGGGCAGTGTATTCACCCTGGTCTTGCCGCAGCAGTACATTGAGCCCGGAGAAGAACCCGTCGAACCGATGCGTGCCGCGCCGGTGGCGATTGCACCTTATGTTGCGCCAGCTACCGTGGCGTCGGTGGTGGCGCAGGATATTCCGCGTTTCAATGATGACCGGCAGAAGGCGCCGTTCACCTCGCGTTGCATCCTGGTGGTGGAAGACGAGCCGAACTTTGCGCACATCCTCTTCGATCTCGCGCATGAACTGGGCTACCACTGCCTGGTGGCTCACGGTGCCGACGAAGGTTACGACCTGGCCCGGGAGTTCATTCCCGATGCCATCCTGCTGGATATGCGCCTGCCGGACCATTCCGGCTTGACCGTGCTGCAACGTTTGAAGGAACACGCCGAAACCCGGCACATTCCTGTGCACGTGATTTCGGTCGAGGACCGGGTCGAAGCGGCGATGCACATGGGCGCGATCGGTTATGCGGTCAAACCGACCACCCGTGAAGAACTCAAGGACGTGTTTTCGCGTCTGGAAGCCAAACTGACCCAGAAGGTCAAGCGCGTCTTGCTGGTTGAAGACGACGATTTGCAGCGTGACAGTATTTCCCGGTTGATTGGCGACGATGACATCGAGATCACCGCGGTCGGCTTGGCCCAGGATGCTCTGCAGTTGCTGCGAAGCACGGTGTTCGATTGCATGATCATCGATCTGAAGCTTCCGGACATGCTCGGCAATGACTTGCTCAAGCGCATGTCTACCGAAGATATCTGCTCGTTTCCGCCGGTGATTGTCTATACCGGACGCAACCTCACCCGGGATGAAGAGGCGGAACTGCGCAAGTATTCGCGCTCTATCATCATCAAGGGCGCGCGCTCGCCCGAGCGTTTACTGGATGAGGTGACACTTTTTCTGCACAAAGTCGAATCGCGGTTGTCCCATGAGCGACAGAAGATGCTCAAGACTGCCCGCAGCCGCGACAAAGTCTTCGAGGGACGCAAAGTGCTGTTGGTGGACGACGATGTACGCAACATCTTCGCCCTCACCAGCGCGCTGGAGCATAAAGGTGCGGTCGTGGTCATCGGCCGTAACGGCCGGGAAGCGATTGAGCGATTGAATGAAGTGGAAGACATCGATCTGGTGTTGATGGACGTGATGATGCCGGAGATGGATGGTTTTGAAGCCACCATCGAGATCCGCAAGGACCCGCGCTGGCGCAAGTTGCCGATCATCGCGGTGACGGCCAAGGCCATGAAGGACGATCAGGAACGCTGCCTGCAAGCAGGCGCCAATGATTATCTGGCCAAGCCCATCGACCTGGATCGGTTGTTTTCGTTGATCCGTGTGTGGTTGCCAAAGATGGAACGTATCTAAGTGGAGCGCAATTATTCAGGGGAACGAATCAGCGAGATAGAGTTGCGGTTGTTGATCGAGGCCATCTACCTCAAGTACAGCTACGATTTTCGTGATTATTCAGGCGCTTCCATCAAGCGCCGGGTGAGCCATGCGCTGAGTCAGTTCGAATGCAACACCATTTCGGCCCTCCAGGAAAAAGTCCTGCATGACCCGATGGCCTTCATGCAGCTCCTGCAATTGCTGACGATTCCGGTCAGTGAAATGTTCCGCGACCCTTCGCACTTCCTGGCCATCCGCCAGGAAGTGGTGCCGCTCCTCAAGACGTACCCGTCGATCAAGATCTGGATTGCTGGCTGCAGCACGGGGGAGGAGGTCTATTCGATGGCCATCCTCCTGCGTGAAGAGGGCTTGCTTGAGCGCACCATCATTTATGCAACCGACATCAATCCGCGCTCGCTGGACAAGGCCAAGCAGGGAATATTCTCGATGGAGAATGTCCGCGCCTACACTTCCAACTACCAGCAAGCCGGTGGTAAACGCTCGTTCGCCGACTACTATACGGCGGCGTATGGCTACGCCATTTTCGACAAGTCGCTGTGCGAGAACGTGACCTTTGCCGACCACAGCCTGGCTACCGACAGTGTATTTTCAGAAACACAATTAATTTCGTGTCGTAACGTATTGATCTATTTCAATAAAAAACTTCAGGATCGGGCTTTCGGTTTGTTTCATGAGTCGCTGTGCCACCGTGGTTTCCTGGTGCTGGGCAGCAAGGAAACCCCGGATTTTTCAGCCTTCGGCAACCAGTTCGAACCGCTGGTCAAACAAGAACGGATTTATCGCAAATCATGAACAGCGCAACGGGTTTGCCTTCAGTAGAAGCGATCGTGATCGGCGCTTCGGCCGGTGGGGTCGAGGCGCTGCTGAGTATTCTCGGCCCGCTGCGTGCAGGCTTCGTGTTGCCGATCATTGTCGTGTTGCACTTGCCGGAACAGCGTCGCAGCCATCTGGCGGAAGTGTTCGCCCGGCGAGTGTCGCTGCCGGTTCAGGAAGCCAGCGACAAGACTCCGGTGGTGTCCGGCACCCTGTATTTCGCATCGCCCGGCTATCACTTGTCAGTGGAGCAGGACCGCAGCTTTTCCCTGAGCCTGGAAGACCGCGTTCATCATTCGCGGCCGGCCATCGATTACCTGTTCGAGTCTGCCGCCGACGCCTACGGTCCCAGCCTGGCGGCAGTCTTGCTGACGGGCGCCAACCGTGACGGTGCGAACGGTCTGGCGCAGGTCAAGCAGCGCGGCGGTCTGACCATCGTGCAAGACCCGCAGGAAGCCCAGGTTGCAACCATGCCCCAGGCAGCATTGGATATTCACCAACCTGACCACATTCTCCCTATCCGCGGCATCGGCCGTCTGCTTGTCGAGCTGGAACGAATCGCATGCTAAGTAATATCCAGGCCAAACTGCTGATCGTGGACGATCTGCCGGAGAATCTGTTGGCACTCGAAGCGCTGATCAAGCGTGAAGACCGTACCGTCTACAAAGCGCAATCTGCCGACGAGGCCTTGTCGCTGTTGCTGCAACACGAATTCGCCATGGCCATTCTCGATGTACAGATGCCCGGGATGAATGGCTTCGAACTGGCCGAGTTGATGCGCGGTACGGAAAAAACCAAGAACATTCCAATCGTGTTTGTCAGTGCCGCCGGTCGTGAGCTCAATTACGCGTTCAAGGGCTACGAAAGCGGCGCTGTGGACTTCCTGCACAAACCGCTGGACATCCATGCGGTCAAGAGCAAGGTCAACGTTTTCGTCGAGCTGTTCCGCCAGAGCAAGGCGATGAAACAGCAAGTTGAAGAACTCGAGCAAAGTCGCCGCGAGCAGGAAGCGCTGCTCAAGCAATTGCAGAGCACCCAGCTGGAATTGCAACAGGCGGTACGCATGCGCGATGACTTCATGTCGATTGTCGCCCATGAGGTGCGCACGCCGCTCAACGGCCTGATCCTCGAAACCCAACTGCGCAAGATGCACCTGGCCCGGGATAACGCCTCCGCATTCACCCTCGACAAAATGCACGCCATGGTCGATCGCGACGAACGGCAGATCAAAAGCCTGATCCGGTTGATCGAAGACATGCTCGATGTGTCACGCATCCGCACCGGCAAATTGTCGATTCGCCCCACGCGGTTTGATCTTTCGGCCCTGGTGCGCGCCCTGCTGGAAAATTTTGCCCAACAGATCGAAGCCGCCGAAGCGACCGTGACACTTGAAGCCGAACAACCGGTGGTCGGCAATTGGGACGAATTCCGCATTGAGCAGGTAGTTTCCAATCTGTTGACCAATGCCTTGCGCTACGGCGCCAAGAGTCCGATCAGCGTCAAGGTGTACAGTGAGCACGGCGAAGCACGGATAGAAGTCCGTGATTGCGGAATCGGCATCAGTGAAGAAAACCAGCAACGGATTTTCCAGCAGTTCGAGCGGGTGTCGGCCAAGCACGCCGTCGCCGGACTGGGTTTGGGATTGTTTATTTCCGAACAGATTGTCACCGCCCATGGCGGTACCATTACCGTCGAAAGCCGGATTGGCGAAGGCGCCCTGTTTCGCGTTTGTCTGCCGCTGTAGGAAAACAGCCCGATAAACGCAACCTCTGATCGACCCTACGGTCGTATCAGCAGCTATTGACCGAACAAAGGCTTCCCATGAGTGAAGATGCACAAGACGTCGTACTGATCGTCGAAGATGACCCCTCGATTCTGATGGTCCTGTCGGCCTATCTGTCGGGGGAGGGCTACCGGGTGTTGCAGGCCGAGAATGGCGAGCAAGCGTTTGAGATTCTCGCCAGCAAGCCGCACCTGGACATGATGATCACTGACTTCCGCCTGCCGGGTGGGATTTCCGGCGTGCAGATCGCCGAGCCCGCGGTAAAACTGCGACCGGAGCTGAAGGTGATTTTCATCAGCGGCTACCCGCAGGAAATCCGTGAAACAGACAGCCCGATCACCCGCTCGGCACCGATACTGGCCAAGCCATTCGACCTGGACGTGTTACAGGAAATCATGCAGGACATGCTCTCCTGAATCCCGGCAGAAGCCGCTTCAGGCGCTGATCATCTCCCTCACTTTGGCCGTCAACAGGTCAAACGTGAATGGCTTGGTGATCATCTGCATGCCCGGATCGAGGAATCCGCCGCGTACGGCCGCGTGTTCGGCATAACCGGTGATGAACAGGACTTTCAGGCCGGGCCGGAACTGCCGGCCGATTTCTGCCAGTTGCCGGCCGTTCATGCCGGGCAGTCCGACATCGCTGATCAACAGGTCGATGCGTTGCGCGGATTCAAAGATCGGCAGGGCGCTGTCGGCATCGCACGCTTCGACGAAGGCATAGCCCAAATCACTGAGCACCGTGCTGACCAGCACCCGTACAGCCGGGTCGTCCTCAACGATCAGGACGGTTTCGCCATTCTGCGCGAAGAGCGGGTGGTGACTGTCCACCGGCGGATCCTGCGGCAGATCACCACCGTAACGCGGCAGATAAATGCTCACCGTGGTGCCTTCACCCACTTCGCTTTGAATGGCGACGTGGCCCCGCGATTGTTTGCTGAAGCCATAGATCATCGACAATCCAAGGCCGGTGCCTTGGCCGATCGGCTTGGTGGTGAAGAAAGGGTCAAACGCGCGGTTGATGGTGCTTTGCGGCATGCCGCAGCCATTGTCGGTGACGCTGAGCGTCACGTAATCACCGGGTTCGAGATTGCTGTGCAGGTCGGTAAAGGTGTTTTCCAGATGTTGGTTCGAGGTGGTCACCACCAGTTTGCCGCCGTTGGGCATGGCGTCGCGGGCATTGATGACCAGGTTGAGCAGGGCGCTTTCCAGTTGATTGGGGTCGGCCTCGGCCACCCACAGTTGTTCGCTCAACTGCATGTCCAGGCGAATGCTCTCATTGATGCTGCGTTGCAACAGTTCACCCATGGAAACCACCAGCGTATTCATTTCCACGGGTTTGGAATCGAGCGACTGCCGGCGAGAAAACGCCAGCAGGCGATGGGTCAAGCCGGCGGCCCGGTTGGCCGAGGTCACGCCAAGATCGATCAGGCTGTCCAGGTCTTCGATGCGGCCGCGGGCCAGGCGCCGGCGCAGCAGCTCAAGGCTGCCGATGATGCCGGTGAGCATGTTGTTGAAGTCATGGGCGATACCGCCGGTGAGTTGGCCAACCGCTTCCATCTTCTGGGATTGACGCAAAGCTTCTTCGTTGTGGCGCAATTGCGCGGTGCGCTCTTCGACCTGTTGTTCCAGGGTTTCCAGGGTGTTTTGCAGGCGCAGTTCGCTTTGGCTCAAGTCGACCAGCCGATCCCTGGCTTCGTACTGTCGTCGACGGCCGCGCAAGGCGGTGGTCACCAGACTGATCAATGTCTCCGGGTGAAAAGGACGTTCCAGGAACGTGACGTTGCCCAACTGCGGCCCGAAGCGCGAAGCGGGGTTCTGTTCCGGGCCACCGTGGTGCGTCAGCAAAACAATCGGCAAGTCCGACCAGGCCGGTTGTTGATCGATGAGGGTCAACAGCGGACCCAGATCACTGCGCAACAGCGCTTCGGAAGAGATCAGCAGCAAACCGGCGCCTTGCTCCAGTTCGCTGCACAGTTGCGGTAAATCCTGGCTGATGATCCCGTCGAACCCTGCTTCTTTGAGCAACATCATCGCAATCTGACTGTCTCGCCCCAGCGGGGCGAGAATGATTGCGCGTTCGGATGTCGCAGCTTGGGTCATCACAGGCCTTCATCCCCAAGCAATGGAATGCTCGCGCCCATATAGGTCGGCACGCCGCGCAGTACGCCCTGGAAGGCTTCCAACGGTTCGCCGATGGTCATGCCTTTGGCGCTGATGCGGTATTCGCGGATAGTTGCTTCATGGCTGCCGGTACGTTTCTTGATGATTGAAATGGCCCGGCGGACTTTGCCCAAGGCTTCGAAGTAGCGCAATAGAATCACTGAGTCGGCCAGGTAGGTAATGTCCACCGGGGCCTGCATGTCGCCGACCAGTCCATGCTGGGCAACGGTCATGAAGGTCGCAGCGCCTTTGCGGTTGAGGTAAAGCAACAACTCGTGCATGTGCAGTACCAGGGCATTCTCCTCTGGCATCGCCGCTTGATAGCCGTTGATGCTGTCGATCACTACGGTCTTGATGTTGCCTTGATCGACGCATCGCCGCACCCGGTGGGAAAACTCGCCAGGGGACAGTTCGGCGGCATCCACCTGCTCGATCAGCAGGTTCCCGCCATCCTGCAACGCCTGCAGATCGATACCGATGTTCTTCATCCGCTCGAACAGCAATCCAAGCTCTTCGTCGAAGATGAACAGGGCTGCTTTCTCGCCCCGAGCCACTGCGGCGGCGGCGAACAGCATCGAAATCAGCGATTTGCCAGTGCCGGCCGGGCCGAGAATCAGCGTGCTGGAACCCGTTTCGATGCCGCCACCGAGCAGCGCGTCCATTTCGGCAATGCCGCTGGTCAACTGCCGCCGGACGTAGTTGCCGCGATGTTCGGCGGCCACCAGGCGCGGGAACACGTGCACGCCGTCGGTCATGATCGTGAAGTCATGGAAACCGCCACGGTATTTCTGGCCGCGGTATTTCACTACGCGGATACGGCGGCGCTCGGCACCGTAATTGGGCGTCAACTCCTCCAGGCGAATCACACCGTGGGCCACACTGTGCACGGTTTTATCCAAAGATTCGGTGGTCAGGTCGTCGAGCAACAACACCGTGGCATCGTAGCGCACGAAGTAATGCTTGATCGCCAGGATCTGGCGGCGGTAGCGCAGTGAACTCTGCGCCAACAAGCGGATTTCAGACAGGCTGTCGAGGATTACGCGGGTCGGTTTGACCCGCTCGACCACTTCGAAGATCTGTCGTGTGGCTTCACCCAGCTCCAGATCGGAGGAATACAGCAGTGATTGCTGATGCTCGGCGTTCAACACGCTTTCGGGCGGCGTCAGTTCGAAGATATGGACGTTTTCGCCCAGCTCCCAACCGTGGGAACGGGCACCCTGGCGCAACTCGTGTTCGGTTTCAGACAGGGTGATGTACAACGAACGCTCGCCGGCTTCAGCGCCAGCCATGAGGAAATGCAATGCGACAGTGGTCTTGCCGGTACCTGGTTCGCCTTCAAGTAAAAACACATGGCCGCGGGACAATCCACCATTGAGGATGTCATCCAGGCCTTCAATACCTGTGGCCGCTTTTGTGCTGATCAACTCGTTGGATATAGACAAATAATGCCCTCTCTTGAATAGGGGAAACGAGGCTGCTGGCACGATGGCCATTATAGGCTGCCTGTTTCACTTGACCCTTTGTTGAGACGACGGTTCAACCTTTTCTGCTATGGGCGGTTGATGCGTATAAGGAAACACCGCAGAGAGCGCGTCCTTACAGACCTTGCTGCAAGGCCGGATCATCCGGATTGAGCTGTTCGAGTTGGGCCAGCAGGATCTGTACGTTTTGCAACTGGCCGCTTTCCTTCCAGTAGTTGATCAGCAGCACCCGCGCCCGGCGATCGTTGGGGTGTCGCTGCACGATATCCTGCAATTGCTTCTGCGCCGCTGCCAGTTCCTGTTCACCGTGCAGCGTGGTGGCCAGGTCATAGCGGTAATCCTTGTTGTCCGGTTCAAGCTCCACGGCCTTGGACAGTCCGAGCAGGGCGAACTCGCTTTGTCCGTGATGCAACAGCCACATCCCCAGTGCATGTTGCAAATAAGCTGAATCGGGCTGCGCCTTCAGTTGTTTGGCCAGCAACTGGCGAGCGGCGTCGTTCTGACCAAGTTTATCCAGCACCTCGATCTGCATCACCAGCGCCGGCAAATTGTCCGGGGCAAGGCGCAAAGTATTTTCAAGAGCCTGCTGGGCTTCTTTGAATTGGGCATTGTGCAGATACAACCGCGCCAATTGATATTGTTTTTCGGCACTCTGCGGCGCACTTTTGAGCGTTTGCTGCCAGGCATCGATGGCCTGCTCCAGCGGCGCGAAATACAGACCAAGGTCATCCGGTGAAAGCCCGAGCAATGCGTTGACCGCGGCCAGGCGTACGCTTTGCTCGGGGTCATCGAGCAATGGCCCCAGCAACAGAGTGCGTTGGCCACTGGACACCAGCCCGCTGATGCTTTTGATCGCGGCAATACGCACGTCCGCTGATTCATGCTGCAAATCCGCATCAGCCAGTTTCAGCGCGACGGAGCTCGGATAGTTGGGCAGTTCGGCATGCAGCCAGACGCGTCGTTTCGGCGAAATGTCAGGCCGGGCCAGTTGCTGGTAAAGCACCCGTGCCGCACCCGGTTGGCCGGCCCGGGCCTTTTCCAGAGCTTCGCTGTAACCACGCTTGATGGCCTCTGGTATCACAGGGGTTGTACTGCGCAGAAACGCCCACGCAAGACCGATGGCGAACAGGACACAGAGGCTGATTAGCAGGTAACGGCGGGACTTGGGCATGCAGAATCCGGGCTGGCAAGCTTTTGCAAAGTGATCAGCTTCGGTCAGGCAGGGCTGTGAGTCAAACCTTGGGCGCTTGCAAAGCGCTTTCTTCAGGTTGTCGAGGTTGCGAAGCAGTGTCTACGCTTGCTGAATAGCAATCAACGAGCGTTCCATGCAGCCGTTTTTGCAGTACTTCAAGGCGATCCTTCACCCCGGCCCCGGGGTGTTGCTGTTTGCCTTGCGAACCATTGCGGCCGGGTTGCTGACGCTGTACCTGGCATTTGTGTTCGATCTTGAGCAACCCAAATGGTCGATCATGGCCGTGGTCATCATTAGCCAGCCCTTGGCCGGCATGGTCTTGGCCCGCAGTTTCGGCCAGGTCATCGGCACTACGCTTGGCGCGGCTGTGGCGGTGCTGATCATGGCGATTTTCCCCCAGGCGCCGGTGCCGTTTCTTATCACGCTGTCCCTGTGGCTGGCGTTGTGTACTGCCGGTGGCACCTTGTTGCGCTACACCAGTTCGCAGGCATTCGTACTCAGCGGGTATACGGCGGTGGTCGTCGGTTTGCTGGCCGTGCCGGAACCTGACGGCACATTTTTGCTGGCCGTCACCCGTGTCACCGAAACATTGCTCGCGGTGGCCTGTGTTTGCGTGGTGAGTCTATTGACCGCACGCCCGGAAGCCGTGGCCAAGGATTACTTCGCGCGGATCGATCAAGTGATCAAGCTGCTGGCCACGCACGCCAGCGCCGTCATCCGGACCGAAGAAAGCGAGGCCGAGTTCCATCGGCGACAAATGCAGCTGCTTGCGCAGATTGGTGCATTGGAAGGCGTACGCCGACACCTCTATTACGACGCGCCGCGGTTGCGCAGTGCCGACGATCTGGTGCAATTGTTGGGCAACCAACTGGTGCTGTTGACGGCACGGCTGACTGCGTTGCGCCATCAGCGCGAATTGTTGCTGGAGCGCTGGGAGGGTGAGATTCCCTTGGAGATTCGGCAGTTGCTCACCGAAGAACTGGAGTTTCTCGATGAATTGGCCCGGCAAGGGCGCGCACTTCCGGCTGAGCAACGACGGCAGTTTGCGGTATTGCAAAAGCGTTTTGATGCGCTGGCTTATCGCTCGGAACAGCTCACCGAACCGCTCAAGGCGACATTGCGCTCGCTATCATGGTCTTTGCGCTGGGAACAGGCGCGAATGCTGCAGCAGCTGGAAACCATCCTTGAGTTGAGCGACGCGATCCAGAGCGGGCGCGGCGCCAGCAGCATGTTTCGTGGGCAGAAGAATCCCTTGCATCTGGATTACACGCTGGCGGCGATGAACGCTATCCGCGCCTACAGCGCGCTGATGGTCGCGGGCCTGATCTGGATCGAAACCGGCTGGGACGGCGCGCGGGGCGGGATGATCGTGACCGGCATTCTCTGTTCGTTGATGGCGACATTTCCCCGGCCATTGCTGGCAGTCCAGAGTTACGCCAGAGGGTTGGGGTTGGCGTTGGTCGTGTCGGCGGTGCTTCAGTTCGCCCTGGTACCGATGATCAGCAGCTTCGAATTGCTCGCTTTGTTATTGGGGCCATTGCTGTATGCGGTCGCCGTCGGGTTGTCCAGCCCGCCGACCACAGGGACCGGGATCGGTCTGGGGCTGACCACGTTTTTGCTGTTAGGTCCGCAAAACACCGGTTTGGGCCAGAACACCGCGATTCAATGGTTCGAATTTGCCGGTGCTTACGTGTGCGCTGCCGCTCTTGCCTTGAGTGTCTATGCCTTGATTTTCCCCTTCAGGCCCGGCCTGCGCATGCGTCGGTTGCACCAGGAAAACTGCGAACAGGTCTACGCCTTGCTGAAAGCTGCGGCCACCGATGAAAACCAGTTTGCTTTCGAAAGCCGCATGGTCGATCGCCTGACCATGATGCTGGGCTTGTTGCCAGCCATCGAGGACTCGTCTTCGCGGGAACTGTTCGAAGTCAGCCTTGGCAGTATGGCCCTGGGCATTGCCTTGAATCAGCTCAGGCAGCAGGGGCAAAACAACGTGTTGTTGAGCCCGCAGACGCAGGAGCGTTTGTTCGCCACGGTTCGGGAAACCGGGCGCCTGGTCGCCGGCCGGGCCAATATCGATGTCGATCGCGTGCTAGGCAGCCTGCACAGCTTGGGTGATGAACTGGACGCGTTGCATTCAAGCGTGCATGAACATTTATGGTCGGTGTTCCGCATGCGCGTAGCGCTGCTGATCGTCGTGTCATTCCTGGAACGACACCGCGGCCACTTTGAATCCACAGCACCCCAAGGAGAACCGACACTTGCCCATTGATCTGGAAATAGGCGGTGTTTATCTGCCGCCGATTGCCCAGGCACTGTTGCTGGGGCTGCCGATATTTTTGCTGCTGGACTGGCTGCTGCGCCGCCTCGGCGTGCTGCGGTTGGTCTGGCATGAAGCGTTGTTCGAAGGCGCGCTGTACGCCTGCGTGTGCGCGACACTGATTCTGTGGATGGGAGCCTGATGCCTTGAAGACGATTCTTGCCCGACTCTCGACGTTAGCCGTGGTAGCGCTGGCGTTTGTGCTCGGCTGGTTTGCCTGGGAGCATTACACGCGCGCGCCGTGGACCCGGGACGCCAGGGTACGTGCCGATGTGGTGACGTTGTCCGCTGATGTCGCCGGACGCATCGTCAAACTCAACGTGCAGGATAACCAGCACGTGGACAAGGGCCAGTTGCTGCTGGAGATCGATCCCTCGCGCTACACCCTGGCAGTGGAACACGCCAAGCGCGCGGTGGAGGTGTCCAAGGCCTCACTGGGGCAATCGCAAGCGACGATTGTCGCCAGCCAGGCACTGCTTCGCCAGCGCCAGAGCGAAGAACGCCGTCGGCGGACCCTCAAGGAACGCTCGGCAATCTCCGGCGAAGAGTGGGAAAAAGCCAACACCGATGTATCGGTGGCAGAAGCTGACTTGCTGCGCAACCAGGCCAATCTGGGGTTTGCCCAGGCCAACGTGCAACTGGCGATTGCTGCGCTGGCCGAGGCTGAACATGATCTTGAACGCACCCGGGTCGAGTCGCCGGTCAGCGGCTACGTCACCAATCTGCTGACCCGCCAGGGTGACTATGCAACGGCGGGTGGACCCTTGGTAGCGCTGGTGGACAGCGATTCGTTTTATATCAGCGGCTACTTCGAAGAAACCAAATTGCCGCGAATCGGGGAGGGCGACCGGGTCGCTATCGAGTTGATGAGTGGCGAGCGATTTGGCGGCACCGTGCAAAGCATCGCCTTCGCCATCGCCGACCGTGAAAACCTGCCGGGCGGGCGTTTGCTGGCCAACATCAACCCCAGTTATACCTGGGTGAAACTGGCGCAGCGGGTGCCGGTGCGGATACGGATCGACGAGGATTATGCGGGCAAGGACAAACTGCGCGCCGGAACAACAGCCACCGTGACCGTGCAGCAATCCCAAAATTCCGAAGACCAGCGCTACCCCCCGTAGGAGCCGAGCTTGCTCGCGATAGCGTCATGTCAGCCACTATCAATGTTGAAGTTGCGACCGTCATCGCGAGCAAGCTCAGCTCCTACAGGATCCATGTTGTTTGGCTGAAAAAATGCAAAAAAAAGCCCCGCGACCGAATGATACGCGGGGCAAAAAATTTGGTTGGTTGCGGCCAACCAAAGGAGCTCTTTAGTAAACCGAATTACTTGCTGGCGACCGTCTCCGGCTGCCAGCCACCGCCCAGGGCCTTGTAGATCGCGACGATGCCGCGATACAGATCGACCTCAGCCTGGGCCTGGGTATCTTCAGCCGCCAGACGTTCGCGCTGCGCATCCAGCAGCACGAGGAAATCGGCGGTGCCTTCGCGGTAGCGAATCTCGGCGAGATCGGCTGCGGAGCGGCTGGATTCACTCTGGCGAATCAACGAAATAAGCCGCTGTTGGCGCTTGCCGTAATCGCTGAAGGCATTCTCCGACTCTTCCAGGGCCAGCAAGACTTGTTGCTCGTAGGTCGCCAGTGCGCCTTCGGCATCGGCATCCGCGCCGCGCAGACGGGCACGCACGCTGCCCAGATCGAAGGCCGCCCAGGTAATGCTCGGGCCAAGCGCCCAGGCGTTGGCCGCCGAGGAGCCGATCTGCGAACCGCGCCCGGCGGTGAAGCCGAGGAAGCCGCTGAGGCTGACACGCGGGAACAAATCCGCCTTGGCCACGCCGATGCGCGCCGTGGCCGAGGCCAGTTTGCGTTCGGCACTGAGAATATCCGGACGGCGTTGCAGCAGTTCACCCGGATCACCAATCGGCAGCGCCTTGGCAATCGCCGGCAGGTCTTTGGGGCTCAGGTCCACAGTCAGCTTGTCCGGGCGTTCACCGAGCAGGGTAGCGATGCGGTTTTTCTGCCGCACCTGCTCCGCCTGCAATTGCGGCACGCTGGCTTCGACCGAGGCCAGGCGCGCATCGGCGCGCTCGACATCGAGCTGATCGCCAACACCGGCATCACGCAGGCTGATGGTGATCTTGCGCGATTCCTGCTGGTTCTCCAGGTTGGCCAGGGCAATCTTTTCCCGCAGCTGGGCACCGCGCAGTTGACCGTAAGCATCCACCAGTTCGGCGATCATGGTCACTTGCAGCTGGTACAGATCAGCCTCGAGTGCCTGTTGCTCGGCGTTGGCCGATTCCAGATTGCGCTGGATGCGGCCAAACAGATCGATCTCCCAGGCCATGTCCAGGCCCAGGTCGTAGCGTTCGCTATTGACCCGGTCAGTGGTTTCGCCAGGGATCTGGCCCTTGCCCAGGTCACTGCTGACCCGGCTGGTGATCGTCGGCATCGCGTCATTGCTGACGTCGTCACGGATCGCCCGCGCCGCTTTCCAGCGGGCGAAGGCAACGCGCAGATCGCGGTTGCCCTTGAGCGATTCAGTCACCAACTGGTTGAGGGTCGGGTCTTCGAACTGCTGCCACCAGATGCCTTCGAAACGCGAGCGGTCAAAATTCTTCTGACCGGCCGCACCGTCGGTGGCGGTGGTGATGTTGGCCGGTTCTGTGGCTGGGGTCTTGTAGTCCGGGCCGACGGCACAGGCGCTCAGTGCCAGTACCAGCAGGCTCGGCAGGAAAGCTTTCAAACTCATCAATGCGACTCCAGCTGATTTTGCAGTTTCAGCGCCTTGGCGGCTTTGCGCGCTTCACCGCGTTCGACGAAGTTACGGATCAGTACGTAGAACACCGGCGTCAGCAGCAGACCGAAGAAGGTCACCCCGAGCATCCCGGAGAACACCGCCACACCCATCGCATGACGCATCTCGGCACCGGCACCGCTGGAGAACACCAGTGGCACCACACCCATGATGAACGCGAAGGAGGTCATCAGGATCGGCCGCAGACGCAGACGGCACGCTTCGAGTACCGCCGCCAGCGGGCTCATGCCTTCGAGCTGTTTGTCCTTGGCAAACTCGACGATCAGAATCGCGTTCTTACAGGCAAGCCCCACCAGTACGATCAAACCGATCTGGGTAAAGATGTTGTTGTCGCCACCGGAGGCGATCACCCCGGTGATGGCCGACAGCAGGGTCATCGGTACGATCAGGATCACCGCCAGTGGCAGGCTCCAGCTTTCGTATTGTGCGGCGAGCACCAGGAACGCCAGCAGTACGCAGAGCGGGAACACGAACAGCGCGGTGTTGCCGGACAGAATCTGCTGGTAGGTCAGGTCGGTCCATTCGTAGGTCATGCCGTTCGGAAGTTCTTCCTTGAGCAGTTTCTCGATGGCTTTTTCGGCCTGGCCGGAGCTGTAGCCGGGGGCTGCCGCACCGTTGATTTCAGCGGTAATGAAACCGTTGTAGTGCATCACGCGGTCAGGTCCCGAGGTGTCGCTGACCTTGATGAAGGTCGCCAGCGGGATCATCTCGCCTTTGTTGTTGCGCACTTTCAGCTGGCCGATCTGGTCGGATTCGAGGCGGAACTGTTGTTCGGCCTGAACGTTGACCTGATAGGTGCGACCGAAGCGGTTGAAGTCGTTGGCATACAGCGAACCCAGGTAGATCTGCAGGGTGTCGAAGATGTCGCTGACGGCCACGCCGTGGGTCTTGGCTTTCTCACGGTCGATGGCGGCATCGACCTGTGGCACGTTCACGGTGTAGCTGGTGAACAACCCGGCCAGTTCCGGCACGCTGTGGCTCTTGTTGATGATGTTCATGGTTTCTTTGTATAGCTCTTCGTAGCCCAGGTTGCCCCGGTCTTCGATCTGCAGGCGGAAACCGCCGATGGTGCCCAGGCCTTGTACCGGTGGTGGCGGGAAGATCGCCATGTAGGCTTCCTGAATCCCGGCGTACTGGCCGTTCAAGGCACCGGCGATGGCACCGGCGGACATGCTCGGGTCTTTGCGCTCGTCGAACGGTTTCAAGGTCACGAACACGATGCCGGCGTTCGGGCTGTTGGTGAAACCGTTGATCGACAGGCCAGGGAAGGCCACGGCACTTTCCACGCCAGGCTGTTTCAGCGCCAGGTCGGACATGCGCTTGATCACGTCTTCGGTACGGTCCAGGCTCGCCGCATCCGGCAATTGCGCGAAGGCCACCAGGTATTGCTTGTCCTGGCCGGGTACGAAACCGGTCGGGGTGCTGGAAAAACCGAAGAAGGTCAGGACCATCAGGCCGGCATACAGCAGCAGGGCGATACCGCTTGAGCGGATCACACGGGCAACGGTGCCAACATAACCGTGGCTGGCCTTTTCGAAGAAACGGTTGAACGGGCGGAACAACCAGCCGCCAAACATCTTGTCCAGCACCTTGGAGAAACGATCCTTCGGTGCGTCATGGCCCTTGAGCAATACCGCAGCCAGTGCCGGCGACAGGGTCAGCGAGTTGAAGGCCGAAATCACCGTCGAAATCGCAATGGTCAAGGCGAACTGCTTATAGAACTGACCCGTCAGGCCAGAAATGAACGCCGCCGGTACGAACACCGCACACAGCACCAGCGCCGTGGCGATGATCGGGCCGGTGACCTCGCCCATGGCTTTTTTGGTCGCTTCGACCGGCGTCAGTCCGAGTTCAATGTTGCGCTCGACGTTCTCCACCACCACGATCGCATCGTCGACCACGATACCGATCGCCAATACCAGGCCGAACAACGACAGGGCGTTCAGCGAGAATCCGAACAAGTGCATCACCGCAAACGTACCGATCAACGATACCGGCACCGCCACCAACGGAATGATCGATGCGCGCCAGGTTTGCAGGAACAGGATCACCACCAGCACCACGAGGATCAGCGCTTCGAAGAGGGTATGCACCACTGCCTCGATGGAACCGCGTACAAAGATCGTCGGGTCATAGACAATGCTGAAGTCCATGCCTTCGGGGAAGCTCTTCTTCAGCTCGGCCATTTTCGACCGCACTTCGTTGGAGATTTCGATCGCGTTCGAACCCGGACGCTGGAAGATCGGGATCGCCACCGCCGGCTGGTTGTTGAGCAACGAGCGCAGGGCGTATTGGCTGGAACCCAGCTCGACCCGAGCGATGTCTTTAAGGCGAGTGATTTCACCGTTGTCGCCCGAGCGAATGATGATGTTCTCGAACTCTTCCTCGGAAACCAGACGACCTTGGGTGTTGACCGACAGCTGGAACGCGGTGGCATTCGGCGCAGGCGGGGCGCCCAGGGCACCGGCCGCTACCTGGCGGTTCTGTTCACGAATCGCGGTCACTACATCCGTTGCAGTCAGGTTGCGCGAAGCGGTCTTGTTCGGATCGAGCCACACCCGCAGCGAGTAATCGCCCATGCCGAACAGTTGCACGTCGCCGACACCGCCAAGACGCGCCAGCTCATCCTTGATGTTGAGCAGGGCGTAGTTGGACAAGTAGAGCATGTCGTAGCGTTTGTCCGGCGAGGTCAAGTGCACCACCATCGTCAGGTCGGGCGACGCCTTGTCCACGGTGATGCCGATGCGCGTCACTTCCTCGGGAAGTTTCGGCTCGGTCCGGGTCACGCGGTTCTGCACCTGCACCTGAGCGTTGTCCAGGTCAGTGCCCAGCGCAAAGGTGATGGTCAGGGTGATCTTGCCGTCGGCGGTCGACTGCGAGGACATATAGAGCATGTTCTCGACGCCGGTGATCGCTTGCTCCAGGGGAGCGGCTACGGTTTCACCGATGACTTTCGGGTTGGCACCCGGGAAGTTCGCACGAACCACAACAGTCGGTGGCACCACTTCCGGGTATTCGCTGATCGGCAACTGGAACAGCGAGATCGCACCGGCGATCAGGATCAGCAGCGAAAGCACCGCTGCGAAGATCGGCCGTGAAATGAAGAATTGGGAGAAATTCATCGGAGTCGTTATCCCTTAACCGCGTGGGGTCGCTGCAGCCAGTTTCACAGCCGTGCCCGGCGCAACCTTGGCAGGTGCGACTTGTGGCAGGTTGCTGGCTTCCAGCGCTTGTCGTTGTTGTGCGAGGGCCGCGAGCGTTTGTTCGCTGGCCATCGGGATCACTTCAGGGGTGACTGGCGAACCGGGGCGTACCCGTTGCAGGCCCTTGACGATGATGGTGTCGTCCTTGTTCAAGCCGTTGCGCACGATGCGCAAGCCTTCGATCTTCGGCCCCAGCTCAACGGCGCGGTAGGCGGTCTTGTTGTCGGCATCCATCACCAGCACAAACTTTTTGCCAAGGTCAGTGCCGACTGCTTCGTCATTGATCAGCATGGCGTTGTAGGTGCCGCTGCCTACCAGTTTCAGGCGTGCATACAGGCCCGGGGTGTAGCTGCCGTCGCTGTTGTCGAACACGGCGCGACCACGGATGGTGCCGGTTTTCGGGTTGACCTGGTTGTCGACGAAGTTCATCACGCCCTGGTGCGGGTTGCCGTCTTCGTTGGACAGGCCCATGTAAACCGGGGTGGTGGCGCCGCGTTTACCCTGGCGTGCGAGTTGGGTGTACTTGAGGAACACACGCTCGTCAGCGTCGAAGTAGGCATAGACCTTGTCGGTGGACACCACGCTGGTCAGCGCGGTGGTATCGGCGGTCACCAGGTTACCGGCGGTGATCTCGGCGCGGCTGACGCGACCGCTGATCGGCGCGGTGACGCGGGTAAAGCTGAGGTTCAGCTTGGCCAGGTCCAGTTGAGCTTGCAGGGCGCCGACTGCGGCGCGGGCTTCCTGGGCGGCACTGGTTCGCGAATCGGCCAGTTCGGCGGAAATCGCATTGCTGGTACGCAGGCGCTCACCGCGCTGGGCTTCGTTTTCGCTGCGGGTGGCGGTGGCGCGGGCCTGAGAGACCAGCGCTTCGAGGCGGCGAACCTCGGCCTGGAACGGGCGCGGGTCAATCTGGAACAACAGGTCGCCTTTCTTGACGAGGGCACCCTCGGTGAACGCCACTTCATCGATCTGGCCGGAGACCCGTGGGCGGATCTCTACGGTTTCCGGTGCCTCAAGGCGCCCGGTGAACTCGTCCCACTCGTTGACCGGCTGCTCGAGCACCTTGGCGACGCTGACTTTCGCCGCCGGCATCGTAGCGGCCGTTTCCGGTGCCTTGCCGCAAGCGCTGATCACCACCATGGCCAATAAAGCCAACGGGAAGCGCAAATGTTTGAATGACTGTTCCATGGATGCATCCGCCAATGTGTTTAGATTGGCGAATGATGCTCGGCGAGGTTGTATGGCACGAATCGAATGAGCCGAAGGTAACTATCATCCGGAATGATATGAGGCTCCATGCAGCCCTCTAGCATGCACCTCTGATCAGCGGACTATCAATTGAGTCAATAGCAATTCAGTGTTGCCGAAAATGCATCAAAGGGCATGAGTCAACGCCACCGGCAGGCAGTTAAGCGTGACCGGACACTGTCGAGTATCTACACTGCCCGCTATCGGAGTTGATTCCGGCCCGCCCTGGATAACAAGCATGTCCCTTCAAAGTCGCAACAATGTAAAAGTGATCGGTGAGGGCTCGGCGACGCTCATTTTTTCCCATGGCTTTGGCTGCGACCAGACCATGTGGCGTTATCTCGTCGATCACTTCACCGGGCATTTCAAAGTCGTGCTGTACGATCTGGTAGGCGCGGGTCAATCGGACCTCGGGGCCTATGATCGCCAAAAATACGACTCGTTGGCGGGCTACGCTCAGGATCTGGGTGACATCATTGATGAGTATGCCTGCGGGCCAGTGATCGTGGTCAGCCACTCCGTCAGCAGTATGATCGGTGTCCTGGCTGACCGCATGTCCCCCGGGAAAATCGACGCGCATGTGATGATCGGCCCGTCGCCATGCTATATCGATTCCGACAACTACGTGGGTGGCTTCAAGCTTGAAGACATTCACTCGCTGCTTGATACCCTGGACAGCAACTATCTGGGCTGGTCCAGCACCATGGCCCCGGTCATCATGGGCGCACCCGGCCAGCCGGCGCTGAGCGAAGAGTTGACCAACAGCTTTTGTCGTACCGAGCCTGAGATCGCCAAGCAGTTCGCACGGGTGACGTTCATGTCCGACAATCGCAAGGATGTTGCCGGATTGACCACCCCGACATTGATTCTGCAATCGACCGATGATCTGATCGCCCCCATTGCGGTCGGCAAGTACCTGGAAGCCGTAATGCCCAACAGCACACTGTGCATCGTCGCCAACGTCGGTCATTGCCCGCACATGAGTGTACCTAGCGCCTGTACTGAAGCTATCGACAACTTCTTGTTGCCGTGGACGGCTGCCAATGCCGGCTGACATACCGTTTTTGCTCGATCCGCAAGTACTGTTCGACGGGGCTCCCTGCGGGCTGGTCGTCACCAGGGAAGATGGCACCATTGTGCGTAGCAATCAGACCTTCAGCCATTGGATCGGCTGCGATGCCCCTGATTTGGTCGGTCGGCGTTTCCAGGACCTGTTGACGATGGGTGGGCGGATTTTCCACCAGACCCACTGGGCGCCCCTGATGCAGATGCAGGGTTCGGTGGCCGAAGTGAAGCTCGATCTGCTGCACCGAGACAAACGCATCATCACTATGCTGCTCAACGGCGTGCGACGAGAGCACGAAAGTGGCGCGTTTTATGAACTGGCGCTGTTCGGCACCACCGATCGCGACAAGTACGAGCGCGAATTGCTCAACGCCCGGCGAACTGCAGAAGCTTTGCTGCGGGAAAAAACAGCAGCCGAAACGGCCCTGCAACAGGCGCAAACAGCGTTGAACGACGCTTACGAAAAATCCCAGCGCCGCGCTTCATTCGCCGAACAAATGGTCGCGATTGTCAGCCACGATCTGAAGAACCCTTTGACGGCTATCAGAATGGCTTCCGACATCCTCGCCCAATCCGAGCGCAGCGCAAAAGAAAGCAAGATGCTCGAGCACATCAGTCGCTCGACCGACCGCGCCGAGCGCATGATCGGAGATTTGCTGGACTTTGCCCTGGCGCGCATTGGGCGGGGTATAGCGGTCAATCCCGATTGGCTGGATTTGCATCGATTCATCAGCCAAAGCATTGATGAACTGCGTGTCGCTTTTCCGCAAGCCACACTCTTGCACACGTCCAACGGTTCTGGCCGCGCTTATCTGGATGCTGACCGGGTGCAGCAGGTCATTGGCAATCTGGTCGCCAACAGCGTGGCGTATGGTGATCTGGCGCATCCGATCACTATTGTTTCCGAATGGGGTGACGATCAATCGGTGATCTCGGTCCATAACCACGGCCCGGCAATTGCGGATGCATTAGTGGCCGCTCTGTTCGAACCCATGACCCGTGGCACCGAAACCGACAGTGATGGGCGAAGCGTGGGGCTTGGTTTGTTCATCGTCAGAGAAATAGCCAGGTCCCATGGCGGGGAGGTTGCGGTCAGCTCGACGGCCGAGGAGGGCACTCGGTTCAGCGTGCATCTTCCCCATCCTGAATAAGGGCCGGTCAACAAATTACCAATGATCGACGTGGTGTTGTGTTCCAGAGTTTCGATTGATTGTTTGGCGAATCGCAGGACCCCGCGGGATCAACCAAGGCCCGAGCTCCACGGAGCACAGCAAAGGCCAGGCTGTACCGGGTTGTCATTGGGGGCAGGGTGTTGAAATCAACCCGATGCATTTGTTTCAGATAAATGTGGCCTGGCATCCGGGCTGCTTTTACTATCGAGTGCCATCCGACATGTTTACCGCGTGCTGTAGAGCGCGCGGTGTTTAAAACCAAGGGGCTTGCATGGCTCAGTCGACTTCTTCATTGGTAGCTCCTCTGCGTGCTTTCTTTACACAGTTGACCCGTTCTGGGCGGGGAGGCATGGCGTTTTGGCTGGTGTTGGCCTGTGTGATGGCGTTGCTGCTGGTTAGCGGTTACAGCGCTGTTGTCGGGGGCAGCAAGGACAATCTGCGTTTCGCTTTACTCGGGGGATTGTCCGGATTCGGCGCAACGGCGCTCGGCGCAGTGGTGGCGATTGCGCTTCGCGACATTGCGGCTCGCACCCAGGACATCATGCTCGGCTTTGCTGCCGGGATGATGCTGGCCGCCAGCTCTTTCTCGCTTATTCTTCCTGGCATCGAGGCGGCTCGGCAACTGAGCGGCAATGGGTTACTGGCAGCCGGTATTGTCGTATTGGGTTTGGCACTGGGCGTTGCCTTGATGATCGGTCTTGATCGATTTGTGCCTCACGAGCACGAAAAAAGCGGCCGGCGCGGCCCAGAAGCCAAACGGATCAATCGGGTATGGCTGTTCGTCCTGGCCATCACGTTGCACAACTTGCCCGAAGGCATGGCGATCGGTGTCAGCTTTGCAACAGGCGACATGCAGGTGGGAATACCGCTGACCACGGCGATCGCCCTTCAGGACATACCCGAAGGCCTGGCGGTTGCAATGGCTTTGCGAGTGACCGGTATTACGGCACTGCGCGCGGCGCTGATTGCCGTCGGATCAGGCTTGATGGAGCCTTTTGGCGCCCTGGTCGGCCTCGGTATTTCCAACAGCTTTGCCCTTGGCTACCCCATCGCACTCGGCCTTGCCGCCGGCGCCATGATCTTTGTGGTGTCCCATGAAGTCATTCCCGAGACCCATCGCAATGGTCATGAAACACCGGCAACACTGGGCCTGATGCTGGGCTTTGGCGTCATGATGTTTCTCGATACTGCGCTGGGATAAAACACTCGCGTTATTGTTTCTGCATTGGCCAGATCATCCGCCACTGACTTTCCAGTGTTTAACATCATCGGCAAACACCATTTGCCTCATCTCGTGAGCAATGCCGTATGCGAGAGACTCATGGGCTGCGATGACTTTTTCCTCCGCGGACAAGCAATGGAAGATATCGAGTTTGGTCTGCGCTTCAGCGGTTTCCAGCGCGAAAATCTGCACGTAGCGCGCAAGGTCATTGTCGAGACTCGACAGGTATTCACGCAGACGTTGGTGATCAACGGATTTCTGACTGAAATACCAATTCATCGGGTGGATCAGAAAGCGCGAGTGGGGAGAGGTGATCCGGCGCCCTGCGGCCAGGAACATGATGATGCCCATCGATTCGATGTTCCCCGCATTGATTGCACACAATGGCACTGGCAGCGATTTCAGGAAGGTATAAAGCGTGAAACCGAAATTGGTACTGCCCCCGGATGTGGACAGGTTCAACAGTAAAGACGTGGCACCTTGATCAATGGCTTCGAGACAGCAATCCCTGAAACGCTCGGTGGTTGCCTGGTCGATCTGGCAATGAAAATGCACGATATGTTCGGTCATGGCCCGACCTCCGAAATCCATTATTTGTAAAGCTGCGTATGCGCTATGCAGTCTAGTAAATATTGACCTTTCGTTAGCGAAATATTCGACTTTATCAACCGGTTTTTGAGTGCCTGTTCCGTCAGTCGAAAGTCTTTATTTTTCATTGAACTAACGTCGTAAATCCACTGGTCGCGAAGCCTTTTTTTTGTTCAAACTTTCGATTTCCCATGCCATCCGAATTAAACGGGCGACTGCTCGTGTCAACGATTCAGAGGTGATTGAAATGGCCAATACAGGAAATAACAATCCCGGCAATTTTTCTAATGACCGAGATAAGGCATCCGAAGCTGGCAAGAAAGGTGGCCAAGCTTCAGGCGGTAATTTCGCCAATGATCCACAACGAGCATCTGAAGCCGGCCAAAAAGGTGGCCAGGCATCAGGTGGACAACAATCGAGAGATGCTGATCGTATGTCCGGAGGCGGGCAGGGTACCCAACGCGGTGGAGAGTTCACCGATGACATGGAGGACATGAACAAGCCTGGACAGAAAGGCGGACAGGCATCGGGTGGACGGCAATCCAACGAGGCTGATCAATCCACCGGTGGTGGTCAGCAAAGTGGACGCGGCGGCAATTTTGCCGATGACAGGGACAAGGCGTCTGAAGCAGGCCGCAAAGGAGGAGAAAACAATGGTGGCGGAGGGCGTCAGTCCTGATGCCTTTTAATCACCAAGCCCCGATTTTTCGGGGCTTGGTCTAAAGTTTCCCAGGTGACCCTCTGATCTTTATTTACGAAGCACCACTGTCTGCCGCACTCACCTGAATCAAAGCATGAACACGCGAACTGAGTTCATTCAGGCTGAAGGGTTTGGTCAGCACCTTGGTAGTGGCATCGACAGAAATCAGGCTGGAGCCACCTGCGAAACCGGTGATGAACAGCACCTTCATTTGCGGGAATTTCAATTTCAGTTCAGCCGCCAGGCTGATCCCGTTCATCATGCCGGGCAGACCAATGTCAGTCAGGAGCAAATCCAGGTGACCGAGCTTTTCTGCCTGCTTTATTGCCGATACGCTATCGACCGCCTCTACTACGCAGTAACCTGTTTCGCTCAATAATTCCGAGGCCATCTGGCGTACCGCAGCTTCGTCATCCACCAGCAAAATAGTTTCGCCGTTCCCCACTGGCTCCGTCGAACCTGATTCGGAATGGGCTTGGGTCTTATCGGGTTCAGAATTGTCCACTGGAAAATACAGGGTTACGGTGGTGCCGACGCCGACGCTGCTGTGGACCCGCACCTGCCCACCGGATTGTTGGGTAAATCCATAGATCATTGAAAGACCCAGACCGGTACCTTCGCCGATTTTCTTGGTGGTAAAAAACGGATCGAAAATGCGCGACAACAGTTCCGGTTTGATCCCGGTGCCGGAATCTGTCACGGATATGCTCACATAGGATCCTGTAGGCATCATTTTCTCGGAAGACGACGCATCATCGATCACGCATCGGTCGACCGAAAGATCCAGCGTACCGCCATTAGGCATGGCATCTCTTGCGTTGATGGCAAGATTGAGCAGGGCATTTTCCAGCTGATTGAGATCGCACTTGATACGATCACTGGTCTTGAACGAGCACCCCACTACAATGCTCGGCCCGACCGAACGGCGGATCATGTCTTCAAAATCGGCCACTACTTTGCGAGGTTCGATAATTTCGGGGTTAAGTGATTGCTGTCTCGAAAACGCCAACAGACGTTGCGTCAAGGCGGCTGCGCGAGACGCTGCGGTCATGGCAATCGAGTTGTAACGGGCCAGTTTGTCATGGCGACCGGCATCAATTCGACGCTGCATCAGTTCCAGGTTACCGATAATGCCCGCCAACAGGTTGTTGAAATCATGGGCGATGCCACCGGTCAATTGACCTACCGCTTCCATTTTCTGGCTCTGCCGAAGCTTGAGCTCCGCCATCGCCCGTTCATGTTGTTCGGCTTCCAACTGCTGAGTGCGCTGATTGATTCGGTCCTCCAGCAGCTCGTTCCAATCTCGCAATGCGTTCTCTAGCTGAACCCGATCGTCGATGTCTTCAATGGTGCCGTACCACTGCTCGCAATGACCGTCGATACCGAGGCTGCACAACGCGCGGACGCGGAACCAACGATATTCTCCGGTGCCTTTGCGTAAGCGGATTTGAGAGTCGAAAGGCTGCAAGGTGGTCAATGATTGATCCCAGAGCACAATCAACGCCGTCTTGTCCTCAAGATGCACCGCGTTGGACCATTGACGATCCAACGTTTGCTCAGGTGTCAGGCCGGTGTATTCATACCAGCGATGATCGATGGAAATGAGATTGCCGTTCTTGTTGGCCGTCCAGGGCCAGAGCGGATTGAGTTCAGCCGCTATTCGATAGTGCCTTTCACTTTCGCGTAGTTTCTTTTCGGTCAAACGCATGGCTTGCATGGTTTTGAAACGCTTTAAAGCTGCGCCAAGCAAATTGCTGTAACCGCGAAGAAAATCGATATCGCTGTCGGTGAACTGGCGAGGTATTCGACTATCCACCTCAAAAATGCCGAATGGACGTTCTCCATCGGCACCGTGCACGAGTACATTGACGAACGCTTTAACGCCGTTTTCGATTTGAAAATCGTGATAGCGAAAGCGGGTTTCCGTTGCAATATCCGTTGAAATGACCGGGCCGTTCGTGTCCAGAGAGTGACGTTCAGGGGTTCCCTCGCAGGCTTTTACTTTCACCTTCCCGACGACATTGGGTGCCCAGCCCACACCATTTCGCACAAAAAAAGTGATCTCGTCTTCCAACAACAGCATGAATTTCGCCATGTTGGTTCCGAGCCCGTCGCCGACCAAGCGGCAAGCTTCATCGAGAATTTGCTCCAAATCATCTGACGCCAAGGCCAGCTCGCCAAATTTGGCAAGCACCTTGCGCTGGCGCAGAAGCGTCTCCTCGATTGCCATGTCATCACCTATGGGGTTTTAGTATCCGAGGGTCGGGCACTGGCCTAGGTTCAAACGATGTGATCAAACGCAGTTTGTCTTTGCTTCCTGCAGTGCGTTCAGTCAAACCAGACAGGGATCTCAGGCGAGTTCAACAGGCCGATCACAGGTGATATGTAAATCCTTTGAACTGTGTCTAAAGCTAGAAATTAGGCGATAAGACACAACTTCAGGGAATTAAGTTGCTTGATAGGGCTGGGCGTTAATTCTATAATTTTGGGAATTAACTGGCACAGAACAGGCTTGGTGCACTCTATGTTGGATTTAAGCTTCAGCAAGCCGAGCGAGGTCGTCAAGCGCCTCTGCGATCGCTTGCGCACAGAGCGCTTGGCGCAGGATATGACACAAGCCGACTTGGCCGGACGTGCCGGCATCGGCACAAATACAGTCTCCAACCTTGAAGCCGGGCGCAATGTCGGATTCGAGAACGTCGTTCGGGTGGCGATGGCTCTTGGCCGAACCAAGGAACTGGAAGGCCTGTTTCTGCCTAGACTGGACAGCATCGAGGACATTCGGCGCTACGAAAACAGCGCCAATCGTCTCCGTACAAAAAGGAAGTCCGGCAATGCTTGAGCAGGTGAACGTCTTCTACGAGGGATGGGGTGATCGATGGCAATGGGGCACGCTGGTCTCCACGACTGCCCTTACCGGTCGCCCGTTGATCGTGTTCGAGTACAGCAATGAAGCCAGGCAAAGGGGCTTGGAACTGTCCTCCTACACGCTGCCGTTGGGGGGGGCTAACTTGCGCCGAGATTTTCCAGAGCACCAACTGTACTTGCCAGGGCCTGTTTACGACGCCTTGCCGGATGGGTGGGGCATGTTGCTGATGGACCGTTTGTTCAGGCGTCGCGGGCTCACCACAGCACGCATCGGTTCACTGGAACGGCTGGCCTACATTGGTAGCAATGCAATGGGGGCCATGACGTTTGAGCCCGTGGCACCCGAAGGGCAGGAATCTGACGTCCACATCCCGCTGCAGCAGCTTGCCGCCGAAGTACAGAAAGTCCTCCATGGAGACGGTGGCGAGTTCCTGCAGACGTTGCTGCTGGTGGGCGGCTCGCCTCAAGGCGCAAGGCCTAAGGCCCTCGTCTATCGCGATCCAGAAACTGGCGGATTTACCACTGCCGCCACGCCGGGCTTTGAAGCATGGTTGATCAAGTTCCCGGCCAAAGAAGAACATGCCGAAGTGTGCGCTGTCGAAATGGTCTACGCCGAATGCCTGCGCATGTGCGGTATCGAGACCCCTGACACGCAGTATTTCAATCTGCCTGATGGGTTGGCGGCGTTCGCCAGTAAGCGATTTGACCGTCGGGATGGTCTACGCGTACCCATGCAAAGCCTCGCGGCGTTTACGGGGGCAAATTACCGCTCCCCGGGAGTGTTGGACTACGTCAACTTCCTGCGGGCAACACAGATGTGTACCAACGACGTGCGAGAAATGGCGCGGGCGTTCGAACGTGCAGTCTTCAACGTTGCGTTCAACAACAGAGACGATCATCCCAAGAACTTCGCCTACATCATGTCGCAAGACGGTCAGTGGAGACTGTCACCGGCTTACGACGTGACCTTCTGCGAGGGGCCAAGTGGATATCACCAGATGGATGTGATGGGGGAAGCACTGTCGATTTCCCGCACGCAAATGCTTCGGCTGGCCGAGGAAGCCGAGGTGCCCCCGGAGATTGCAGGCAGAATGATTGATGGCATTTGTGATGTGGCGAGCCAGTTTGAAAGCATCGCCGAGAACCTGTATCCACAGGTTATTACTCGAGACACCTTGCGCACGATCCAAGACCGCATCGATCAGAACGTAGCTCGGTTACACCGTGGTCCATAGTGTGTGGAAAGGCAAAATAATCAGATTAGGAGCCTGCCCGACTACACTTAAAGACTATCCGGGTCCCCGAAAAACATCTGAATCCGCGATCGCAACCAGCGCTCACCCGGATCATTATCCTGTGACCCGCGCCACGCCATATGCAATTCAAAGCTGCGCACCGGCAACGGCGGTTCCTCCGCACGTACACCACCCGCGGCCGTGAGGGCTTCTGCCGTGTAGTCCGGAACGGTGGCGACGATGTCAGTTCCGCTCAGCAGCGTGCTCAACCCGTTGAACTGCGGCACCGCGAGCACGACATGGCGCTTGCGTCCCAGTTTTTCCAGCTCTTCATCGATAAAGCCGCTGAGGTCGCCGGCGAATGACACCAGAGCATGAGGCCGCGCGCAGAAGTCATCCAGGCTCAAGGGGCCCGGCACGGTATCGGCACGCAGCAGCTTGGGCGAACTGCGGCGCAGGACTTTACGCTTGGCATTCGCCGGCAAGTCGGTGGTGTAGCTGACGCCAATGGAGATTTCGCCGGAGGCCAACAATCCCGGCATCAGGATGTAATTGACCCGCCGGACCACCAGCACAATCCCCGGAGATTCGGCCCGCAGGCGCTTGAGCAGCATCGGCAGCAGGGCAAACTCGACATCGTCGGAAAGACCGATGCGGAACACCGCAGTGCTGGTGGCCGGGTCAAACTCGGCGGCTCGGCTGACGGCGGTGGAAATGGAATCCAGCGCCGGGGAAAGCAGGGCGAAGATCTCCACGGCCCGGGCAGACGGCTCCATGCTGCGGCCAGTGCGCACAAACAACGGATCATCGAACAACCCACGCAAGCGCGAAAGCGCCGCACTGATGGCTGGCTGACCAAGGAAAAGCTTCTCCGCAGCGCGGGTCACGCTGCGCTCGTGCATCAGGGTTTCGAATACGATCAACAGGTTGAGGTCGACACGACGCAGGTCATTACGATTCATCTGGAGTCCAGGCAGAGTCAGTAAACTTGACGTGGGCGGCCATATGAGAACAATGGCCAGCAGGAATATTACGGGGAAAGGCTGGTACTCTGCACCGAGTAATTCAGTTTTCCTACAAAGGCTGCTTCAGTTTCTTACGACATTTGACGATGTTGCCGCTGATGCGGAATCAATGACAAGCATGTCGACTATTAATAGCCACAGATAGTGTTGGGTTGAAAGCCCAGCTAGAGTTCATGGCATTAGAGGTTCATTTGGCGAGGTTTGCGATGTCCCGCACGATCCGGTTTCACAAATTTGGTCCAGCCGAGGTGCTCAAATGCGAAGAGCATGCGGCCGCTCTGCCTGCACCGGGTGAAGTGCAGGTGCGCGTCGAGGCCATTGGCATCAGTTGGTACGACACACTCTGGCGGCAAAACCTGGCGTCTTCCCGTGCTCAATTGCCTGCCGGCCTTGGCCAGGAAATGGCCGGTGTCGTCACGGCTGTCGGTGAGGGTGTCGATGATCTGGCCGTGGGTGACAAGGTCGCCAGTTTCCCGGCTCAAAGCCCGAACGATTACCCGGTCTACGGCGAATTGATTGTGCTGCCACGCACGTCGCTGACCCGCTACCCGGACGTGCTCAGCCCGATTGAAGCCAGCGTGCATTACACGCCTTTATTGATCGCCTACTTTGCCTACTCGGATCTGGCACGGGTCAAACCCGGGCAGTTTGCCCTGGTCACTGACGCCAGCCATTGCGCAGGCCCTTCGTTTGTCCAGTTGGGCAAGGCCTTGGGTGTGCGGGTGATCGCGGCCACCAAGTCGGCGGATGAACGTGAATACCTGCTGTCGTTGGGCGCCGAGAAAGTGATTGTCACCGAGGAAGAAGATCTGCTGATGCGGATCAACAAAATCACTGACAATCGCGGCGTGGATGTGGTGTTCGATGGTCTGGGCGGCCCACAGATGTCACTGCTTGGCGACGTTCTTGCGCCACGTGGCAGCCTGGTTCTGTACGGCCTGCAAGGCGGGAACCAGACACCATTCCCGGCTTGCGCAGCGTTTCAGAAAAATATTCAGTTCTTCGTGCACTGTATCGGTAACTTCACCGGCAAGCCGGAACTGGGCATCATCCAGGATCAGGTTGCACTGCAACGGGCCTTGCGTGACATCAACCAGTTGACCGCCGACCGCGTGGTGCTGCCGCTCAAGACTCGGGTCTTTCCGTTTGCCGAGTTTGTCGAGGCTCACCGCTACATGGACGAATGCCCCTGCCGGGAAAGGGTTGCGCTCCAGGTCGAGCCAGCCTGATCCACTCAAAGAGTCCGTGCCTTCACGGACTCTTTGCTTTCAGTACTTTCCTACATGAGACCTTCCATTGATCTGTCAGTGGAGCAGTTCAGCAACTGAACTGGTTTTTGCTCTCAATCTGTAGCTTCTAATCAGCATCTAAGCCCTGATAATTGAATGATTACTTTCATCTCAAGGAATGAGCTATGAGCCGGTATCAGGCTGATACTTTTCAATGTGCACTGCTGATAAATATTCAACCATTAACGATCGTCTCGGTAGTTGCTGGAAATTTATTGGCTACTTCTTTCTTTATTTCCTGTGTTAAATGTCTGTGGGACTCTGTCGGATATTTCCTAGGACGTCGAAAGGCATGGAGTGAGCCCCCGTTAATACGGGCTCCACGGCTGATCGACAGGATGCAAGGCCTGCGCAGCCTCCGATGCACTCAAATGTCGACATGAACATTTAAGTGCTAGCATTTACCAATATAACCAGTATCCAAACCCTGTTCAGGCCAACCTCCTGCGCCGCGTCCTGCTGTGTGCGCGATATTGAACTACGAGTATCAGGTACATATAGATGACCAATATCCATGAACAAGCCATGAGCAATGTCTATCAACAAGTGCTGCAACGATTGCTGAGTTTCTTTTCCCGGGCCGAACGCACGGCATTGCAGTTGTTGATTCAACGCCTGGGCGTGGCCGCCGGCGGCATGGAGCAGATCGGTGACTTCAAAGTATTGGCCATTCAAACCGGCTCCCGTGACAGTTGCTACTCCCTGGCATTGCTGCGGGCCGCACAGCTGACCATCGCCAGTCGAGCGCCGGCAACGTTCCAGTTGCGCGTGGCAACCCTGCGCCTTGGCAGTTCCAGCGAGGCAGCCCTGGAAAACATTCATCGCAGCTACAGCGCCTTGTTCGTCTACGATGACCCGCGGGTTGAAGTTCTGATGGTGGATAACCGCGAGGTTGTAGCGTTCGATCCCGTGGCCCCGTTGTCTGCGGCAGGCCGTGAGTCCGAACGCACCAACCTGCTGATGATCGGGCACGTGCGGCCCATGGACGGGCCGCTTGACCTGTGGGACAACGGCTACCTGGCCACCGGCGAGTTCTGCGGTCAAATCACCCGTTGGAGCCATGGCGTCGACGCCCTGATCAGCCACGATACGCCGCGCCAGCAGAGGCGATTTATCGAAGGCCTGAAACGGGCTGCCACCAAGGCCGGGCACGATATGTCCAGGCATCCCGAGCCGGGCTATGAGGGATTGTTCCGGCTGCTCGACGACCTGGGCGCTCAAGGCTACCAACGGTTTTACTCGCAACCGGGTTATCAACCCTGGCGTCCCGCAGAGGATTTTGAAATCTGCCGCCGCGCGACATTGATTGATATTCACGATTTGCTGGTCAGCAATCTGGAAGAACGATGGCCGCTGCTTACCGAATTTCTCGGATTCCAGGCGGACGAACTGGCGGCTCACCTCTGTGACAATGACTACAGCAGTCTCCCGGTTTGCGCCCACGTGCGCGGGTTGGATGCCTGCTTCGTGCAAGGTCGTACCTATGAAGAGGGGATTGGCGAATACCTGCAACGGGCGTTGGTGATGATGCGCCGTAAACAACTGCCGGAACGCTTGTGCGAACAGGCGATGGAAACCTTTGGCCGGCCAGTGACACTGGCAGAGCAGCGGACAAGGACTGCAACCGAATTGCAACGAAGCCTGGGTTTGAATGAAGCCCAGTTGGTGTGCCTCTTGTTTGCGCCTTTTGTCGACAACGGCGCAACACTCGAGCGATTCCTGCGCCAGTGCCACCCAGGCATGATGGTGGCATTGCCTGATCTGCATCGGGCCATGCAGGGGCAACAAGTTGCCGACCAGATCAAGCAATGGCTCACCGACGTCAGTGGTCTGCCGGTGAATCTCGTCTGCGACCTTTATCGCATGAAGTCGGTGGCGGTACTGGAGGGCAGGGTAGCCGAACCGGTGATCGGCGATGCCGTTGCTGATCCGGTCGACTATCACCCATCCGTGCCGGGTGAGTCGTCCGCCGGTGGTTGAAGGTGAGCCGTCATTGCCAGGCCCGCGGTCCTTGTCCATGAAAGGACCGCGTACTACCGACTTTGCCTATCAGGCGGTATATCGATACCTGACCCACCTCATCGGCGAAACAGCCAATGATGCGCGGGTTCGCCTGCCTTCATTGCGGCAACTGGCAGTGCGGCTGAATGTGTCGATCTCGACCATTCAGTACGCCTACGCGCTACTGGAAAAGGAAGGCCGGGTTTACTCAGAGGCCAAGTCAGGATATTTCGCGCAGCCGGTGCCTGCTGCGAATACGCTCTACAGCGGGAATGACTTGCTCGAAAGCGTTTACGTCAACGCCCGCCGTCCAGGCATGCTGGTACTGAGTACAGACGATCCGGCAATGCTGCAGCCCATAGACAGTCCGTTGCTGCTGCTGGAAAGAGAGTTGCTTCGTCAGTATCCGCGCCAGCCGCAGGCACACTCGCAACCCTGCGGCGAACTGGAGTTGCGCATGGCATTGGCTGCGCGCTACACCACTTCGCCGGTGCGGTGCTGGCACGCTGAAGATGTCTACATCGGGGCGGACCTTCGTGGTGTGCTGGAAATCCTGATCGTCGTGCTGGGCCTCAAGGAGGCGACGGTGGTGGTCGAGTCACCGTGTGACTGGGGGATTCTGCGGTTGTTGGATGCGGCAGGCGTCCGGGTCATCGAGTGGCCGGTGATGACCGACGGCGGCCTGAATCATGACCTTCTCAAGACACTGCTGGAAACTGAACCGGTGTGCCTGGTGATGCTTTCGTCCGGCATGAATACGCCCAGTGGCAGCCAGGCGTCCGAGGGCAACCGTGAGGCCATTGCGCAGTTATTGAAGCAGCATGACTGTTGGGTGTTGGAGAACGACTGCTACGGTGAGCTCGAATTCGAACCCGGCGGCCCGCGATTTCGCGAGTGGCTGGCCCCGGAACGTCTGATCGTATTTTCTACTTTCGAAAAAATAATGGGGCCGGAAGCGCCCTTTGGTTATCTACTTTCGCGCCATTTGCGCGTGGAGCTGCAACGCCATTTCCTGCTGCGCGCTTTCCGCCTGTCCGCGATTCGCCAGAAAGCCATTGCCCGCTTGTACAGCAACGGACGCATCGACCAACACCTGCAATTGCTGCGGCGTCGGCTCAAGGACGGCAAGGTGCAGATCATTCAGTTATTGCAAGAACGCTTGGCCGATGCCCTGCATTTCGTCGAGCCACAAGGAGGTGCAACGATCTGGGTGCGTCCGTTACGGCAGGTCAACGTGCGCCGGGTATTCCAGCGCCTGCTCAAGCAACATGTGGTCATAGCGCCGGGAGAACTGTTCAGCCTCCAGGGGTTACATGCACAGCATCTGCGATTGAGTCATAGCGTGGTTGCTGAACAGGATCTGGCGAACGCCTTGGGTCTGCTGGCGGATGCGCTGCGAATGGAGTCGATCGAATGAACGCAACACCCTGTCTGGTGCAATGCTCGACTTTTATAACACTGAGCTCGATCCTGCACGGGATCGATAACGTCGCGCGACGGTCAAACTGCCAGTAAACTGCGTTCCAATTCCTGAACCACTCTATTCCAGAGGTTTTTGCATGACACTCAGTCAATATGCGGGCAAACCGGCACCGGCAGAATTGTTGGTCGATATCCCGCGACTGGTTACGGCGTATTACACCGGCCAGCCAGATGCCGCCATTTCGACCCAACGCGTGGCTTTTGGCACGTCCGGGCACCGAGGCAGCTCCTTCGACCTGAGTTTCAACGAATGGCACGTTCTGGCCATCAGCCAGGCAATCTGTCTGTATCGCGAGGCGCAAGGCATCGACGGCCCGCTGTTCGTCGGTATCGACACCCATGCGCTGTCCACTCCAGCAGGCGCCAGCGCCCTGGAGGTGCTGGCGGCCAACGGTGTGACGGTTATGATTGCCGAAGGCGACGAATACACCCCGACGCCGGCGATTTCCCACGCGATTCTTTGCTACAACCGTGGACGCACCTCGGGCCTGGCTGACGGCATCGTCATCACCCCGTCGCATAACCCGCCGCAAAGCGGGGGTTACAAATACAACCCCACCAACGGTGGCCCAGCCGATACCCACATCACCAAGTGGATCGAAGCCAAAGCCAACGAACTGCTGGGCAACAAGCTCGCCGGGGTCAAGCGCATCAGTTACGAGCAAGCGCTGAAGGCCAGCACCACCCATCGCCACGATTATGTGAACACCTACGTTGCCGACCTGATCAACGTCATCGATTTCGATGCGATCCGTGATGCCAAACTGCGTCTGGGTGTCGATCCGCTGGGCGGAGCAGGGGTGCGCTACTGGTCGGCGATTGCCGAGCATTACCGCCTGGACCTGGACGTGGTGAACAAACAGGTTGATCCGACGTTCCGCTTCATGACCGTCGACTGGGACGGCCAGATTCGCATGGACCCATCGTCCACGCATGCCATGCAAGGTCTGATCGGCCTCAAGGAACGCTTCGACGTGGCATTCGCCTGCGACCCGGATCACGACCGTCATGGCATTGTTACGCCGTCCGGTGGCTTGCTGGCGCCGAACAATTATTTGGCGGTGTCCATTGATTATCTGTTCCAGAACCGGCCGCAATGGCGCGCCGACGCTGCCGTAGGCAAAACGGTGGTCAGCAGCGGGCTGATCGATCGCGTGGCCAAGCGTCTGGGGCGTCGCCTGTACGAAGTGCCGGTCGGCTTCAAGTGGTTTGCCGATGGCTTGTTCGATGGTTCGCTGGGCTTCGGTGGTGAAGAAAGCGCCGGAGCATCGTTCCTGCGCAAGGACGGTGGCGTCTGGAGTACCGACAAGGACGGGCTGATCCCGGCATTGTTGGCCGCTGAAATGACCGCCCGCACCGGTCGCGACCCGAGCCAGGCCTATCGAGCCTTGACCGATGAACTGGGAGAACCTTTCTCCGTGCGGGTTGACGCCAAGGCCAACCCGGAGCAAAAAGCTTTGCTGAGCAAGCTGTCGCCGGCACAGGTGACCTCTACCGAGTTGGCGGGCGAGCCCATCCAGAGCATTCTCAGCCATGCGCCCGGTAACGACCAGGCGATTGGCGGCTTGAAGGTCATGACCGAGAACGGTTGGTTCGCTGCGCGTCCGTCGGGTACCGAAGACATCTACAAAATCTATGCGGAAAGCTTTGTCAGCGACGACCATCTCAAGCAGTTGGTGGCCGAAGCGCAGACGTTGGTGGATGGCGCTATTTCCACGAAGTAAGTGATGGGCGTTGGTGGCGAGGGAGCAAGCTCCCGCTGGGCGGCGAAGCGGCCCCCATGGCGCTGTTCCTGACAGTGCGCATTCGTTGTATTTACGACTGCTGCGCAGCCGAGCGGGAGCAAGCTCCCTCGCCACAAATTGATAGACGGCCTATAGAAAAGGGGTGACCGTTCTGGCCACCCCTTTTTTGTACGTCGCAATTACCCAATCAAGCCAGATCCACCAGCACAATCTCGCTGTCCTCGACGGCTGTTACTTGCAGTACCTGCTCGTCGGCAACTGCAATGCCGTCGCGAGCCTGTGCACGCAAGCCATTGACTTCAATGACGCCGGTGGCCGGAACCAGATACGCGCGACGACCGCTGTCCAGCCGATATTCCGCGGTTTCACCCGCTTTCAGATTCGCCGCCACCAACCGGGCATCGGCGCGAATGCGCAGGCTCTGATCATCGCCGTCCTTGCCGCTGGCCAACGTCACAAAACCTTCGCGCTGGCCTTTGGGAAACGGCTTGGCGCCCCAGGACGGTGCCAGCCCGGATTCATTCGGAATGATCCAGATCTGGAAAATCCTGGTCGGTGTCGCTTCCAGATTGTATTCACTGTGGGCAATACCGGTACCAGCGCTCATGACCTGGACGTCACCGGCCTCAGTGCGGCCCTTGTTGCCCAGGTTGTCCTGGTGGGTGATTGCACCTTCACGCACGTAAGTGATGATTTCCATGTCCCGATGTGGATGCTGCGGGAAGCCGGTACCGGGGGCGATTACATCATCGTTCCACACCCGCAGGTTGCCCCAGTTCATGCGTTTTGGGTCGTGGTATTCGGCGAACGAAAAGTGATGATGTGCATCCAGCCAGCCGTGGTGAGCGCCACCCAGCGAGTTGAAAGGTCTGAGTTCAAGCATGATCGTCTCCTGAAAGGTTCGTCATGGGCCTGATGCATGAGCCATGAAGCGAGACCGGTGGTTGATGACGGCCATCATCCAACAGGCAACAATCGATAAAAAGCGTAAAAAATGCCTCATAACAATCGAATGTATCGATATAAATACCCTTCGAAATATTGTCATTCGGCCTTCACTTCATCGTATAAGCCAATGAGCTACAAGCATTTCACTAGAACTCATCGGCAAATGCAGACACCATAGCCGTCAACAGTCTCAGACCATGGAGTCCGTCCGCGTGGCGCAACACACCCCCGATCTTCCACCTGAACTTCGCCCTTTGGCCGAGATGCCGCTGCTCAAGCGCCTGGCCGCCCGGTTTTTTGGCCATGGCTTGACCCGCTTGCGTGCACAGCACCGTGCTTCGTGGTTGTACGGCCAGGCGGACGGTTTTCGCAGCGGGCATATTGCCGGGGTGGACTACGGCTACAAGGAAGGCAAACTGGAAGGGCTGGAAGAAGGCCGACAGGTATTGCTGATTCGTGACTCACGCAGCACTGAACACAGGCCGCCCAACATTGATGATCATTTGTTCGATGATTGGCGCCTGCCGTTGACCGCCGAACTGAAAAAACGCATGAAGGCGGACGTCGCACGACTGCTGCCGCCGCATGCGCAACCCAGCACCGCTCAGTGGAAGATGATTTTCAGCGATACGCCGTCTACCTCGGTAATCGCCGGCGCGGGTGCGGGCAAGTCGACAACGCTGGTCCTGCGTATTGTGTTGCTGACGCAATACCTGGGCTTCGAGCTGAGTTCGATGACAGTCGTGACCTTCACCCGCGAATCGCGCAAAGACTTCATCAACAAGCTGATCGAGCTGTTTGCCCTTTGGGGGCGGGCGCTCAGCTTCAAGGAAGCACGCGATCTGGTGCGTACTTTCCACTCGCGGATTCTGCCCATGGTGCGCAGCCTGCCGGGTTTTGAGCGCTTGCAGGCCTTCGAGAACCTCAGCCACCGGATACAAGGTTCTGAGGAAGAGGTGGACAGCAATCCGTTCGACTTGCGCATCAACGATGCCCAGCGCCAGCAACTCAATGCCTGTTATCACGCCTTGCATACCCGCGACGAACGCTTTCGCGAGTTGATCAAGCCGCTGTCGCGCCATGCCTTGCAGCTCAAGGAGCTGGAGCGCGATCACCCGGATGTGCAGAAGCGCATGGCCGTGACCGAACTGGCCGCCAAGCGCGATGAAGAACTTTGCGACATGATCGAAGACCTGTGGTTTCGCGCCAAAGCCTGGCCGATCAAAGGTATCGAGCCCAATCGCCAGACGTTCGATATCAACGGTTCGAGATTTCATTGTCACGGCTACATTCCGTCGCTGGATGCCTGGGTTGTGCTGGGTTTCGATCCTCGGGAAAACCCTCAACTGACGCGTCCCAATGCAAAGTTGAGCGTGCGCGCGGAATGGGCTGTAAAGCGCACCCTGTTTCAAGCTTTCTGCCGTAAGCCTTTGATATGGTTGGATAGTTATGAATCGTCGAAACGTGTTCTGGCGTCGCTGGCAGGAGAGGCCAGTGCCGGGCCAGGCTTCGATTACAAGGTCAAGGGTGAACTCGCTTCTGCACCGTTGCTCGACTGTTTTGTCGCTGCTGCCGGGTTTATCGAGAACCTGGGCCTGGACGTACCGACCGCCGTGGGCCAGATGAGCTTCGGCAAGGATGACCCGGACCGGTTCTTCTTTGAGGCCTTGAGTCTGTACTGGCGTGCACTGGAAGATCATTTGCTCGACCAGAAACCGCCGATCATGACCTACAACCGGATGTTCGCGCTGTTCAGCGAGCACTCGCCGGAGAATCTCAAGTTGCTCAGCGATGAGTTGCTAAGGCCGCTGTCGCATTTGATGATCGATGAATTCCAGGATGTCTCACCGCAGATCGTGTCGTGGATTCGTGCCAGCCTGGCAGAAATCCGCAGTCGCGGTCCGGCCATGCATGTAGGGCGCGGCGCGCAACGCTCGTCTTTGCTTTGCGTGGGGGATGATTGGCAGTCGATTTATGGGTGGCGCGGCAGTTCGCCAAGTTATTTCATGGAGTTCAACCAGTCTTTCTCGTCCCCGAGCACCACCAAAGTCATGCTCAGCGACAATTACCGCAGCCATCAACACATCATCGACGCTGCCGAACACATCGTGCGCGCCGCTCCGGCGATTGCTGGCAAGAAGGCCAAGGCCAGCGGTGAGCCAAAGCCGTTACTGCCAGTCAACGTGCTGGACCGGGACGACCAAGGCCTGGCTCAAAAGCTGATGGAACATTACAGGAAGGGCGATTCAATCTTGATGCTTTATCGAAAAAGCGGCGATAAGTCATTGATAGAAGAGCATATTCAGTCTGTAGTTAATCTTGATTCTAGCTTGCCGTATGAAGCAAGGCGCTTGAAACAGCTGACTTATCACAGCGCCAAGGGTCTGCAGGCGGACGCGGTTTTCCTGCTTGGCGACTGTCAGCACTTGACCAGTTCTCCCTACAAGAATCAGGTGTACCGCATGGCCGGCCTGGGCAAGGCTGGTGATAACGAGCCGTACGACAATGCGCAGAAAGACGAAATCCTGCGCCTGGCCTACGTGGGCATTACCCGGGCAGTGAGTCATTGCTACTGGTATGTCGATACGGCGGACAATCAGGCTGCAAACATGCCCAAGGCGTCCGACCGGATCGGTAAGGGCAAGGCATTCTTTGCTGATCATCGCCAGGGCAAGACTGTGGCGTGAGTCTTTGGATTACACTCAACAAAAAGCCCACCGGGAGTGTAATGCTGTTCACTTAAGGACGAACACTGTACCTGTGGCGAGGGAGCGAGCTCTCTCGCCACAGGATGCTAATGCTCATTTAAGTGAACAGGATTACACGTGAAGTGGGCTTTTTTATGACTTTCAGGCCTTCAGGCATAGCTCCTGAGGGCTACCGGGGGAATGAACGCCTCAAGCTCATCCTCCACGGCTTCGATGATTCGCTCCACATCGGCTGCATTCATCACCGTCGCACACGGAATACCGGCAATGGCGATCATGGTCTCGCCGGTTGCTCGATCAAACAAACGGGCAATCATGCTGCCCGGGGCATCCATGCTGGCCTCGAAACCCATGGGATGAAAATGCCAGCGCATCAGCTGGCAGGCGTTTGGAAAAGTGACCTTGCTGAACCCTTTATTCATGTGTTGCCCACCTTCTTCATCGAGCGCTTCCTTTAGCTCACGTTAGGAGGGAAGAGCCTTCATTGGCTCTACCGATGACAGACTTTAAAAGTAGCACCTGAATGTGAAAAAAATGTGGATTTTTCAGGTCGTTTGGCAATTGCTTCGCATTTTTTATTCACGCCTTTTGGCGCAAACGTTTTCGCAAATATACCGCTATCCGTTTAACCATTGATGCAGAAGCCGAAGTTGGGCAAGCTCGGCTTTTTCACGTCGAGACCTTTATGCACGCCGAGGATGATGGCCCGCAGCAAACCCAGGCCACGGCCGAGACGGTCATGCGTTATCACCTGCGTTGGAAACACCGGGATCTCGACGGGGTCATGGCGCTTTACCATCCCGAGATCCAGTACAACGACTTTTTTCAGACCCGCGTGATTGGCCTTGAGCACTTGCGCGAATACGTGCGCAGCAGCATGCCCCGCGATCCGGATGAGGCGCTGGAACATTCGGACCGCATTCGGCTGGACGGCAACACGGCGTTCATTCAGTACCGCATCACCCTGCGTGGCGGCGAAGGGTTGGTGTCGTTTCGCGCCAGTGAAGCGATTACCGTCAAGGACGGGCTGATCTGGCGGGTCAACGAATACGCCTCTGTGGTGCGTGAACAGCCCACCGGTAAAAGCAGCAGCCAGCGGCCGGCGGTCAGTCGCCTGGGCTTGTCACCACGGCAGTTGAGTTTCATGGCCGAGGATCTGCAACAGTATTTCCAGCGCCAGCAACCCTATCTCGACCCTGAACTCGACCTGCAACGGGTGGCAAAGGAGTGCGGGTACAGTCGCAACCAGATTTCCTATTTGCTTAATCAGGTGTTGGGGCAGAGCTTCTATCGCTACGTCAACCAGGCGCGCCTGCAACATCTTCTCGCGGCGCTGGACAACGCCGCACCACCGCTGCGCATCGACGAACTGGCGTTCGCTGCCGGGTTCAATTCGTTGTCGGCGTTCTACAGCTGTTTCCGTCAACACACCGGGCTGTCACCCAAGGCGTATGCCAAACAAATTTCTTTGCGTGCACGCGCGCAAGACAACGCTTGAGCTCACGCACTAGGATCAGCGCCAACGAAGTTTGATTGGCGGAGTCTTGCATGCCGGCGTGGCGCACTATCAGTTTGTGGATGGACCAACTCGACGAGCCGTTGCTGGCGCGTCCGGCGCTGGAACAGGATCTGGACATCGATGTAGCGATCATCGGCGCCGGGTATACCGGACTCTGGACGGCCTACTACCTCAAGCGTCAGGCACCTGGCCTGAACATCGCCATTATCGAGGCGCAAACCGCCGGTTTTGGTGCTTCGGGACGCAATGGCGGCTGGTTGATGGGCAATCTGTTGGGGGAGGACCGGCTGCTTGCCGAGCTGTCACCTGAACAGCGCCGGGCGTCATACGACTTATTGCACAGTATTCCCGATGAAGTGGAAATCGTCCTGGAACGTGAGGGCATCGACTGCGATTATCGCAAAGGTGGAGTGCTGTACTGCGCTGCCCGCTACCCGGAACAGGAAGCCAACCTGCGCCTATACCTGGACAAGCTCTACCAGCAGGGACTCAACGAGCGCGATTACCGTTGGCTCAGCCCTGAACAATTGGCGCAGCAGATCCGTGTCGCCAAACCCTACGGCGGCATCTACGCCCCGCATGTCGCGACCATTCACCCAGCCAAACTGGTACGCGGCCTGGCGCGGACGGTGGAGCGCATGGGTGTGCGGATCTACGAGAACAGCCCGGTGACCCAATGGCAGTCCGGCAGCCTGCGCACGGCGAAAGCATCGGTGCGCAGCCGTTGGATAGTGCCAGCGGTAGAAGGCTATTCGGTAACGTTACCACCGTTAGGTCGCTATCAACTGCCGGTACAAAGCTTGATCGTCGCCACCGAACCTTTGTCCGCTGCGACCTGGGACGAAATCGGCCTGAGCCGCGGCCAGGCGTTCAGTGAAAGCAGCCGCCAGGTCACTTACGGCCAGCGTACCGCAGACAACCGCCTGGTTTTCGGTGCCCGCGGTGGTTACCAGTTTGCTGGCAAGTTGCGCCACAACTTTGACCTGACCCGCAGTGAAATCGAACTGCGCCGCTATCTGTTCGGTGAGTTGTTCCCGCAACTCAAGAACGTCCAGATCACCCATGGCTGGGGCGGCAATCTTGGCATGTCGCGGCGGTTCAAACCGCACATGCTGTGCGATCAGGCCAGTGGCATCGCCTTGTCCGGCGGTTATGGCGGGGAGGGCGTGGGTGCCAGCAACCTGGGCGGGCGGACGTTGGCTGACCTGATCCTGCAACGCGACACCGAGCAGGTCCGGCAGCCATGGGTCATTCCCCAACGTAGCCTTGATGCACTGCGGGCCTGGGAGCCCGAGCCCTGCCGCTGGCTCGGCTACAACGCGATCATCCGCAGCTTTGTCCACGAAGACCAGACCCTCGCCAACCCGGCCACCGCGCCTTGGCGGCGCAAGCTCGCCAGTGGAGTGGCGGGGTTCATGGAAGGTTTCATGCAGTAACCGACGCGTTCTACAACCACAGGTATTCCCATGAGCATCACGCAATTCAAGAACACCGAAACCCTGCAACTCGAGGAGTCGAACCCGGTCGCCGTGCCGCTCGGCACGCCTGTGGCGGTGGCCTCGACCACCAGTGTCGAGCGCGACGACGGCGTCGAAACCGGCGTCTGGGAATGCACCCCCGGTCGCTGGCGGCGGCAGATCGTTGCCCAGGAATTCTGCCATTTCATCCAGGGCCGCTGCACCTTCACCCCGGACGATGGCGAAACCCTGCACATACAAGCCGGCGATGCACTGATGTTGCCCGCCAACAGCCTCGGTATCTGGGATATCCAGGAAACCGTGCGCAAGACCTACGTTTTGATTTTTTGAGCTCTTAAAAAAACAAAAGCTGATCCTTTGATTGCCTGCCAACAAAAACAAACCCATACAGGAATCGCTCATGATCCGAAAGACACTGACACTGGCCCCGCTGATGCTGGTCGCATCCATCAGCCAGGCGGCTGAAACGGTCAAAATCTACAACTGGTCGGACTACATAGCGCCGGACACTACGAAAAACTTCCAGAAAGAAACCGGCATTGCATTCACCTACGACGTCTATGACAGCAACGAAACCCTTGATGGCAAGCTGATGACCGGCAAATCCGGTTACGACGTGGTGTTTCCTTCGAACCACTTCATGGCGCGGCAAATCGAAGGCGGAGCGCTGAAAAAACTCGACAAGAGCCAGTTGCCGAACTGGAAGAATCTCAATCCGTTGCTGCTCAAGGCACTGCAAACCAACGATCCGGGTAATGAGCACGGCTTCCCGTACCTGTGGGGCAGCACTGGCATCGGCTACAACATTGCCAAGGTCAAAGCGGTGCTCGGTGATAATGCACCGGTGGATTCCTGGGACCTGATTTTCAAACCGGAAAACATGCAAAAGCTGCAAAAATGCGGCGTGGCCATCCTCGACAACGGCCCCGAATTGTTGCCAGCGGCGCTGAATTATCTAGGCCTGCCGCATCACAGCAAAAGTCCGGAAGACTACAAAAAGGCCGAGGCCTTGCTGATGAAGATTCGCCCTTATGTCAGTTACTTCCACTCGTCCAAATACACCAGTGACCTGGCCAACGGTGACATTTGCGTGGCTGTCGGCTTCTCGGGCGACATCCTGCAAGCGGAAAACCGCGCCAGGGAAGCCAAAAATGGTGTCGACATCGGCTACTCGATTCCCAAGGAAGGCGCAGCGATCTGGTTCGACATGGTTGCCATGCCTGTAGATGCTCCGGACGAAAAGGCCGGTTATGCGTTCATGAATTACCTGCTGCGCCCCGACGTCATGGCCAGTATCAGTAACCACGTGCATTACGCCAATGGCAATGAACAGGCAGACAGCCTGATCGACCCGGCCATCAAGAATGACACCAAGGTCTACCCGAGCCCGGAAATGATGGGCAAATTGTTCGCCCTGGAAGCCATGCCACTGAACATCGACCGGATTCGGACACGGCTATGGAACAAGATCCGTACCGGTAGCTGATTCGTCAGACGGCAGCACCTGAAGGCCTCATTGCCAGCCTGCTGGCGATGAGGCCGGTACATTCGACATTGTTGGTGCCCGATACGCCGCCATCGTGAGCAGCTCGCACCAGGTGAACCCCACCGGTCAGTCTTCCTTGCGAATGGTGGACACCTCGTCAGACCTGACCTTGACCTTCGCCCCGGAAATATCCTCGAACTCGTAGAAGCCGTCCTTGGTTTTGGTTTTCGGCATGTCCTTGGTCAAATATTGGGTGCCGTTCTGCAAGGTAACCACCGTTGGGGTAGAACAACCGGCGAGTGCCAATGAGGCCGCTATCGCCACGGACATACCCAAAGTCTTGATATTCATAACTCACACTCCCACAAAAAAGACCGACTGTTGCTTTAGACAGTGCCTGTAACGCGGTTGGTGCCGTGGATCGGCGGAAAGTTCTGCGCGCCGGAAAAAATACCTGACAGCGCCGCCGCTTATCCTTTTCCGTTTGCACCGGGCAGGCCGTTGCTGGTATCTGTACGCATAACCAGTATTCGTTCCCATGGCTCCCATTCCCCGTGACAGCAAAACCCCTCGACGATCCGTTCTACTACTTGAACAACTTCATGCAAGTCATTGATTGGCTTGAACATCGCTATGCCGATGTGCTGGCTGACGAGGAACAGCGCTTCATTACCGACTTCAAAGGGTTACCTCGCGAGTCCCGGGCCTTGCTGGTCCGCCTGATCATGCGCAAGGGCATTCACTTCAGACCGGGTAAATTGCATTACCCCGAAATTGGCGACATCGCCGCCGCTGCCAGCCCGTTGCTGGCATTGGCGTGGGTTGATCAACAAATGCCCCTGGCGGTGGAGACGCTGTTCGAGGTGTTGCTCAAAGCCGAAATTCTCCAATGTCTGGGTACGGCCATTGATCAGCCAAAAGGAAAAAAGACTGACTGGCTACCGGCACTGAGCGAGCAGTTTCCCGAGGCTCGCACCTTCAGGCAATGGTGCCCGACGCTGGACGACCAGTTGTTCAGCCTGACGATCATGGGCTTGTGTGATCGCCTGCGCTTGATGTTTTTTGGCAATCTTTTCCAGGATTGGTCCGAGTTCGTACTGGCGGACCTGGGTATCTTTACCTATGAAAAAGTCGACTTTTGCGCCGACTCGCGAGGCCTGCGCAGCCGCGAAGACGTGGATGCCTGCATGTTCCTGCACCATTGCCAGCAACTGTTCGAGGCCGGTGAAGCGCTGGGGGATGTTATCGGACAGGTCAACGGGCTGACATTGAGCAACCCATGGCTGCAACGGCGCCGCGAGAAACTGCTGTTCCAGATCGCTCAGCATTGCGAGCGCATCGCCGATTTCGCCTCTGCGCTGACGCTGTATCGCCAGTGCAGATATCCCGGCGCGCGGTTGCGGTTGATCCGCGTACTCGAGCGCTGCGGTGAATTCGAATTGGCACTGGCGTTGGCCACCCAGGCCGAACAGGCACCGGAAAGTGCCGCCGAGCAACAAGTGCTGCTGCGGATGCTGCCAAGGCTGCGGCGCAAGCTCGGCGGGCCGCCAATGAAACGCGCATCACCCCGGCAAATGCTGCGCCTGGACCTGCAATTGCCACGCACGGACCTGGCGTTGTCGGTGGAGCATTACGTGCAGGCGCACCTCACGCAGGATGAGGCACCGGTCCACTATGTGGAAAACACGCTGATCAACTCGTTATTCGGTCTGTTGTGCTGGCCGGCGATTTTCGCGCCGTTGCCCGGGGCTTTCTTCCACCCGTTCCAGCGTGGCCCGGTGGACCTGCTCAACGAGGATTTCCATGAGCGCCGCGCAGAGCTGTTCCAGGCGTGCCTGTCAGAACTCGATGACGGGCGTTATCGGCAGACCATCCGAGAACGCTTTAGCGAAAAATGGGGGGTGCAGTCGCCGTTCGTGTTCTGGGGAGCGCTCAACGAAGCGTTGCTGGAGCAGGCACTGGATTGTTTGCCGGCGGAACACCTCAAGCACTGGTTCAATCGATTGTTGCTCGACATCAAGGCCAATCGCGCGGGCATGCCCGACTTGATCCAGTTCTGGCCGCAGCAAAAAACCTACCGCATGATCGAAGTCAAAGGGCCAGGGGATCGCTTGCAGGATAACCAGCTGCGCTGGCTGGAGTTCTGTCATGAGCACGGCATGCCGATTGCCGTTTGCTATGTGCAATGGGCGGAGCAAGCCGCTTGAGCTACAGCATTGCCGTGCGGGCGCTGTGTGAATTTACCGCCAAGGTCGGTGACCTTGACCTGCGCTTCACACCGTCGCCGACAGCGCTGGAAGGCATTGTCGGCCATCGCACGGTAGCGTCCCGGCGCAGCGAGGGTTACCAGAGTGAAGTCGCGCTTGAAGGGTTGTTCAAAAGCCTGAAGGTCAAGGGCAGGGCGGACGGCTACGATCCGACGCAGAACTGCCTGGAAGAAGTCAAAACCTACCGGGGCGACTTGAACAAGCAACCGGCCAACCACCGTCAACTGCATTGGGCTCAAGCGAAGGTCTACGGCTGGTTGATGTGCCAGAAACTGGCGCTTGAGAAGATCAATCTGGCGCTGGTGTATTTCGATATCGTCAGCGAAAAGGAAACCTGTCTGGTCGAGTCTTTCAGCGCCGGGCAACTGCAAGTGTTCTTCGAGCAACATTGCCGCCTGTTTCTGCACTGGGCTGAACAGGAAGAGGCTCATCGCGAAGCACGTAATGGCGCCGCCCAGCAATTGCAATTCCCCCATGCCGGTTTCCGCCCGGGCCAGCGACATCTTGCCGAGTCCGTGTTCAAGGCAGTCAGCACCGGCCGTTGCCTGATGGCCCAGGCACCGACAGGGATCGGCAAGACCGTCGGCACTTTGTTTCCGATGCTCAAGGCCCTGGCGCCGCAGCAACTGGACAAAGTGTTCTTCCTGACGGCAAAAACGCCGGGGCGCAAACTGGCCCTGGATGCCGCGCAGGTGATTCTCGACAGCGCCGATGCGCCACCCTTGCGCGTCCTGGAAATGATCGCCCGGGACAAGGCTTGCGAGCATCCAGGCAGCGCCTGTCACGGCGAATCCTGTCCGCTGGCGCGGGGTTTTTATGATCGCCTGCCCGCGGCACGGCAAGCTGCCAGTGAGTTGCGTCTGCTGGATCAGAATGCGCTGCGTGAGGTCGCCCTGGCGCACCAGGTGTGTCCTTACTACTTGAGCCAGGAAATGGCGCGCTGGGCCGACGTCGTGGTGGCCGACTACAACTATTACTTCGATTTCAGCGCGTTGTTGTTCGGGCTATGCCAGGCCAACCAATTGAAAGTCGCGGTATTGGTGGACGAAGCCCACAACCTGGTGGAGCGCGGTCGTCAGATGTACAGCGCCAGCCTCGACCAGGCGACGCTCAATGGCGTGCGTAAAACCGCCCCCGAAGCATTGAAAAAGCCACTGCAACGGGTGAACCGTGAATGGAACGCCCTGCATAGCCAGCAACTCGGCGTCTATCAGGCTTATGACAAACCTCCGGAAAAGTTGCTCCAGGCGTTGTCATCCTGCAGCGCAAGCATCGGCGACTTTCTGAACGATCACCCGCAGGGGCTGGACAGCGCGCTACAGAGCTTTTACTTCGACATGCTGCAGTTTTGCCGTGTGGGCGAACTCTTTGACGAGCAGTACCTGTTCGACATCAGCAAGCGTGATCTCGATCGCAAACGCAACCTCTCGCAACTCTGTCTGCGCAACGTGGTGCCGGCGGGGTTCATCGGCCCCCGTTTGACGGCAGCGCGTAGCACCGTGCTGTTTTCCGCGACGCTCAGCCCCAGGCACTATTACGCCGACTTGCTGGGAACACCGGCGAGCACCGTGTGCATTGATGTTGAATCGCCGTTTCATGCCGATCAATTGCAGGTGCACATCGTCAACCGCATCTCCACCCGTTTTGTTCATCGTCAGGCGTCACTCGCACCGATCGTTGAATTGATTGCCCGGCAGTTCAGCCAGCGCCCGGGCAATTACCTGGCTTTTTTCAGCAGCTTCGATTACCTGCAGCAAGTTGCACAGCTATTGGCCGAACGCCATCCGCAGATCAATCTGTGGTCGCAATCGCGCGGGATGACAGAGGAACAACGCCAGCAATTTCTCGATCAATTCACCGCAGATGGCCAGGGTGTCGGCTTTGCCGTACTGGGCGGGGCGTTTGGCGAGGGCATCGATTTGCCGGGGGCACGCCTGATCGGCGCGTTCATCGCCACCCTTGGGCTGGCACAGCTCAATCCCGTCAATGAGCAAATGAAACGGCGCATGGCGGCGATATTTGGTGCCGGTTACGACTACACGTACCTGTTTCCTGGCGTACAAAAAGTGGTCCAGGCCGCAGGCCGGGTGATTCGCACACAACAGGATCAAGGCGTGGTGATGTTGATCGATGACCGCTTTGGCGAGGGCAAGGTCAAGCAATTGCTGCCGCGATGGTGGTCTGTGGAACCAACGCTTTTTCACCCCGGCCAGTAGGATTTTTTACCTTTAAAAACATTGACATACCTTGAAGCAAACGACGATTTGAACAATCACCGAAAGCACACTTTATTGAAATGACCGGGTATCACTCTCACCCGGTTCTTTGATAAGGAAATCAAGCCATGTCAGAAACACCAAAGTACGCCCATACGCCTGCAGACGTGTCCAAAGCACTCAACGAAATCACGGCCACACTGTTCGCCGGTAAAACCGCCGAAACCCCGCCCAAACTGTTGGTCACCGCAGGATTACAGGGCTCAGGTAAAACCTATCTGCTTGAAAAGGAACTGCTGCCTTCAGGGCAATACGCCAATTATGTTCGGCTTTACTTGCCCGAGTATCGAGAAAAGCACCCTCAATACGCGGACATGATCAAGGAAGGGGTCCTGCATGCGTATGCCCACACAGAGAAGTTTGTTCGAGAACTCAGCGGCAAAATCTTTATCGAGGCTCTCACACGCAAATACAACCTCATCATGGAATGCGCCTTCGATGACATCCGCTTTTCCGATTTGTCGTCCATCGCTAATGGCTATCGTCTGGAAGCCCATGTCGTCGGTTGCAACCAGGCGTTTGCGCACGTGTCCAGCATCAAGAGGGCACTCAAAAGTCTTGAAAACGAGGAGCTGGAACGCTTTGTCAGCTATTCGTCCCTCACGGCCAGCATGAGTAACGCGCAGGCCATCCTTCTTGCGTTTGAGGCCATCGCCAAAGTGCATAGCGGTTCACAGATCCTTTTGTATGAACGCGGATTGGGGACCTTGAACGAGCGCACTTTGCGGGCTCACAGTACCTACACTAGAGATGCCAGGGACAATCTCAACGTCAGCGAGTCGACAAAGGCATACACCTACAGCGAGTACCAAGCCATCATCGACAAGAAGGTCTACACCATGGCGGAGCGTAACGAAATGGTGAAAGACTGCCATTTGGCATTGCTCAAGACTGGAGCCCACGCCAGGCAAGTGCCGGATTTTGTATATAACGACCTGTATACCTATATCGAAAAGTACGTGTACCGGTAAAATCCGCGTGGCGTCTATATGACGCAAATACTGGAGCTTTCCAATCCTGCGGTTTGTCGCATACTTCAAAGCAAGCATAAACGGGTGAGGGGTCAATGAGCGAAGATCGAACCAATACCGACGGATTCGAGGACAAGCGACTTCGTTTGTTGATCGATGCGGTGGTTGATTATGCGATCTACATGATTGATCCCGAAGGCATCATCACCAGCTGGAACGCCGGTGCCAGGCGTTTCAAGGGGTATGACGAAGACGAAATCCTTGGTCAGCACTTCTCGCGTTTTTACACCGAAGAGGATCGCCGTGCCGGGTTGCCGCAAAAGGCCCTTGATACGGCGATTCGAGAAGGGCGTTTCGAAGGTGAAGGCTGGCGCGTACGCAAGGACGGCACGTATTTCTGGTCTCACGTGGTGATCGATCCGATTCTCGATCCAACAGGCAAGTTACTGGGATTCGCCAAGATCACCCGCGACCTGACCGATCGCAAAATGGCTGAAGAAACCCTCAAGCAAAGCGAACAGCAATTCCGCTTGCTGGTGCAAAGTGTCACCGATTACGCCATCTACATGCTCGATCCCCGCGGCCATGTGACCAACTGGAACCTGGGGGCCCAGCGCATCAAGGGCTATTTGCCGGAAGAAGTCATCGGCCAGCACTTTTCAATGTTCTACACGCCCGAAGACCGGGAGGCTGGAGAACCGCTACGCACGCTGAGCATCGCTACGAATGAAGGGCGATTCGAAAACAAGGGTTGGCGCGTTCGCAAGGACGGCACGCGTTTTCTGGCCCACGTGGTGGTCGATCCGATTTGGGGAGAAACCGGCACCTTGCTGGGGTTTGCCAAGATTACCCGTGACATCACTGAAGTCACCCAGGCGCAACAAGCCCTGGAGCAAACCCGCGAGGCATTGTTCCAGGCGCAGAAAATGCAAGCCATTGGTCAGCTCAGCGGCGGGATTGCCCATGACTTCAACAATTTGCTCACGGTGATTCTTGGCAATCTGGAGATTGTGCGCAAACGCCTGGCCGATGATCCGAAAATCGTTCGCCTGCTGGACAATGCGACCCAGGGCGCGCAGCGCGGTGTTTCACTGACTCAAAGGATGCTGGCATTTGCCAGACGCCAGGAACTGAAATCCGAGCCGGTCGAAATTCCCGTGCTGGTGCAAGGCATTTCCGGCTTGCTGCGCAGTTCGCTCGGGCCGTCAGTGGTTCTGCAAACCCGCTTTCCTCCAGAGATCGAACCGGTCATGGCGGATGTCAATCAGCTGGAACTGGCCGTGCTCAACCTGGTCACCAATGCCCGTGATGCAATGCCCAACGGCGGCACGATCATCATCAGCGCCCGTAAAGCCGATGCCCGGGATGAGCCCCGGCCTTTACCCGATGACGGGCGCTATGTCTGCCTGAGCATCAGCGACACCGGGGACGGCATGGATGAGGCCACTCTGGGATCGGCGATGGATCCGTTTTTCACCACCAAAGGGCTTGGCAAAGGCACCGGGCTGGGTTTGTCGATGGTCCATGGATTTGTCGAGCAACTGGGCGGGCGGTTCATTCTCAAAAGCCAAAAGAATCACGGCACCACAGCCGAACTGTGGTTACCCGTCGCATCGGAGGGAGCGGTAGCGGTCCAGGTTGCCGACCCAGCCAAAACGCCAGAGACCCATCGGTTGTGTGTGTTGGTGGTCGATGACGACAGCCTGGTACTGACCAGCACGTGCCTGCTGCTCGAAGACCTCGGCCATCGGGTTATCACCGCGACGTCAGGTGCTCAGGGGCTTGAATTGTTTGAGGTCAATCCCACCATTGATCTGGTGATCACCGACATGGCAATGCCAGAAATGAACGGTGCACAACTGGCGGATGCGATTCGCGCTGTGAAACCCGACATACCGATCATTCTAGCTACCGGCTACGCCGAGCGACTGGAAGGCTTCGCTGCCAGGCTGCCACGGCTCTCAAAGCCGTTCACCCAGCTCAATCTGGTGAAATCGATTGCCTCGGCAATGAAATAACTGCGCAAAAAAAGGCCTGACGAAAGCCAGGCCTGTGTGTGTCGTGGCTCATCAGGCAGCCATGTGCGATTCGCTGAATTGCTTTTTGAGCTGGGTTTTCAGGGTTTCCATTTGTGTTCCGAGTTCTTCCAGTTCAGCTTTGCCGAGCAATTTCTTCGCTTGAGGAAACATTTCAGTCTCTTCCTCTTCAATGTGGTGCTCCAGCAACTCCTTGACCACTTTGACGCGACCGGCGAATTCAGGGGTCGACGGGTCGGTGTGTTTCAGATCCGGCAAAACCAGTGAATCAACGGTGCGGTGTTCTTCCTTGGCTTCGTAATACATGACGTCCTGTTCTTTGCCGCCGGCTTTTTTGTACGCCGGATACAGAATTTCTTCTTCGAGACGGGTGTGAATGGAAATCTCCATTTCCAGTTTGTTAAGCAGCTCTGTGCGTTTTTTTACGCCGCGCTCGGTGGATTCGCTCAATTGGCTCAAAATGCCCTTTACGCGTTCATGGTCGGCTTTCAACAGGTCGATGGCATTCATGGTCAGGTCTCTCAAATCGTCACGGATGGGGTAGGGCGCAAACGGTCTCGATGCCGAAGGTCGCTCATGGGAATGGAGCATTTGTCGTGCCGATTCTGACTGATTTATAAAAACCTGAAACATCAAAGACATAGGATTGAGTGCTGGCAAATGGAAGTCATGCAGGGTGCATGAGTTCGAAGATTGACTCATGCAGTTCGCGGTCCTGCCACTGGCTTTTTGCGCTGCTCATAACGGGCAAGGACCGGCTGGGTGCTGATGCCGTGGATCAAAATGCTAAGCGCGACCACGGACAATGTCAGGTCAGTGCATAGCGTCGCCACCGCTGGGTTCAGCCCGTGATTGAGGACATAGAACAGGTAATAAAAGCTGCCGATCCCGCGTATGCCGAACCAGCCGATCAGCAGTCGTTGCCGACCGTCGAGCAGGTTCCCCCAAGGTATGAGCGCGACACTCATGGGACGAATCAGGCAAAACAACACCCCTGCGATGGCCAGTGCGCGCCAATCCCAATGCGCCATCAACACCACGCCGAGCAGCGTCACCAAAAAAACTTCCATGGCACGTTCCACCAGACTGCCGAAGGACAGCATGTCGCCGATCATGATCCCGGCCGCGACTTGCGTTTCCTCCAGATGCTCCACGTCGCCATGCAGAGCAGCATCAGGCTCGACGTTCTGATGGCCGACCACCGCTTGGACCAGATGCTCTGCCGGTGGTTGGGAATCTCCCGTGGATTTGACCTCCGCGCCACGCAGGCCGAGGCCCGCAGCGAATACCGATAGGAACCCATAGCCGTGAATCGACTCGGCGGCGACATAAGCCAGTGCAATCAGGGCAAAAGTCAGGTAATCATTGGGGGAAACTGTACTGTCGGCGTTTCTGATGCGCATCGACAAGGTCAGCCGGCCGATGCCACGGCCCATGCAATAACCGATCAGCAAACCGGCGGGAACTGCCCACAACAGTCGTTTGAGCGCCCATTCATCGAGCCAGGCCGCCGATGAGGCCTCACCCTGTTGAATAAACAGCAGGCCGAGGATCACAAACGGAAACGCGATCCCGTCGTTCAATCCAGCTTCGCCGGAAAGCCCGAAGCGGACAGGATCGTCATCCTTGGCATCATTGACTTGAACCAGCGATGCCAATACCGGGTCGGTCGGCGCCAGTATTGCGCCGATCAGCAGCGAAGGTCCCCACGCCAGATCGAAAATAAAATGCAGCATCAGGCAGACGCCGGTGATGCTCAGGAGCATCACCGGTCCCGCCAGCCCATAGGCCACGCGCCATTTGCGATCCTTGAGCGGCAGCCGCAACTTGAGCCCGCAGACGAACAAAGAAAAGAGCACCGCGACTTCCGTCAGGTGCTCCATCCAGAACGACGCGTCCTTGATATCCAGCCTGAGCCAACCGAGGCCTGCCGGCCCGATGGCCACGCCCAGCAGCAGGCACACTGCCGAAGTGGTCACCGGCATCCACCGCAGGTACGACGAGGTGAGTGCCAATGTCAGCAGCACGGCCCCCAGCACGGCGACCCAGATGATGAAGCTCATGGCTTCGGTGTTCAACCGACAGTAGCGCGCAAATACTCAGGCGTAAGCACGTTGAACCACAGCAGGATCATTTCCACCAGGATGGTCACCAGCACCAACAGCCCGACGCCCCAGACGCAAGCGGAGTTGAGCAGGCCTTGTTCCTTGCGCTCATGCATGAACGTCGGCAAGCCAACGAACAGCAGGAAGGTCGAGTAGATCGACGCCGCGCCTAACACCAGGATGGCCAGCCAGCGGCTCGGGTACAGCCCCGCAATACCGGCGAGGAAAAACGGGGTGACGGTGTAGGCGGCAAAACCGATGCATTGATTGAGAGTCGGGCGTGCGTCGAAGGTACGCGACATCCAGCTGATGAACATGCCCATTACGGCGACGCCCACGAGGATGCTGACGTAAAGCAGTATGCACAGTTGTAACGCACTGGCCGCGCTGAGCTTGACCGTTTCGTTTTCCGCCAGGCTCCAGCCTACGTAGGTGGTCCCAATGAACAGACACACCGGGGGGATCAAAGCCAGCAACAGCAAATGTGCAAGATAATGACGTGGATGCGCTTCCTCTTCCTTGCGAATATCCGTCCACGCATAGTTCGGTTGAGTAAACAGCTTGACGATAGGTGCGGACATGGCGACCTCCTGATATCCAAAGGCCCGCCTGAGGTGGGCCTATGGAGTGTTGAGCGCCGCAAGCGTCGACCGGTTCCATTTTTCGGGATCGCCGGGCATCAGAGGATAGGCTTGCCACCCGTGACGCCAAAGCGCTGGCCGGTGATGTAGCTGCCTTCGTCGCTTGCCAACAGCACATAGATGGGTGCGACTTCAACCGGTTGCCCGGGGCGCCCAAGGGGGGTATTGCCACCAAAATCCTGCACCTTGTCTTCAGGCATGGTCGAAACGATCAGCGGCGTCCAGATTGGCCCAGGCGCGACGCTGTTTACCCGAATGTTCTTCGGTCCCAGCATCTGGGCAAGGCCGGCAGAAAAATTGGCAATCGCGCCCTTGGTGGTGGCGTACGCCAGCAGCGTCGGGTTAGGAAAGTCCGAGTTGACCGAACTGGTGTTGATGATCGAGCTGCCCGGCTGCATATGTTTGAGTGCTGCCTGGCAAATCCTGAAAATGGCCGTGATGTTGACGTCGAAGGTCATCACCCATTCTTCATCGGGAATGTCTTCGAGGTTTTCGTGGGTCATCTGGAAAGCGGCGTTGTTGACCAGCACATCGATGCGTCCGAAGCGCTCGACGGTTTTTTCGACCAGTGCCTGGCAATGCACTTTGTGCGCCAGGTCGCCGGGTAGCAACAGGCATTGGCGCCCAGCCTGTTCGACCCAACGGGCGGTTTCCTCGGCATCTTCCTGTTCATCAAGGTAGGCAATGGCCACATCCGCGCCTTCACGGGCAAACGCTATCGCCACCGCACGGCCAATGCCGCTGTCGCCACCAGTGATCAGGGCAATCTTGCCGTTCAGGCGTCCCGAGCCTTTATAGCTTTGCTCGCCACAGTCCGGGTACGGATCCATTTTGCGCTGGGAGCCAGGGACGGGTTGCTGTTGTTTCGGGAAGGGCGGTTTTGGGTATTCGTTCATCATCAATCTCCGGTCTCAGGCGGGGGAGTCAAAGGGTTGACCCTGGCGTTTTGGCTTGAGTTCGGTTGGATTTTTGATGGTGGGAAAACGTTAGCATCCTGTGGCGAGGGAGCTCGCTCCCGTTGGGCTGCGCAGCAGTCCTTTTCAGGGCCGCTTCGCGCCCGAGCGGGAGCGAGCTCCCTCGCCACAGGTACAGTGTTCGTCCTTAAGTGCGCTCCTGCCGGGGGATTTGTCAGGCCCTGAGGTTGCGCAAACTGCGCTCCATCCGCGCAATGCCTTCTTCGAGCAGCGAGCGCGGGCAGCCGAAATTCAAGCGCACGAACTGCCGGCCGTCATCACCGAAATCCAGGCCCGGGCTCAAACCGACCTTGGCCTGTTCGAGGAAGAATTGCTGTGGGTTGTCCAGCCCCAGCGCCGAGCAGTCCATCCAGGCCAGATAAGTGCTCTGCGGCACGTTCATGCTGATGCCCGGCAAGCGGCTGCGCACGGCGTCGACCAGATAATCACGATTGCTTTGCAAATAGTCCTTCAGCGCGGCCAGCCATGGCCCGGCTTCGCTGTAAGCGACGCGCGTGGCTTCCATGCCCAGCGGGTTGACGCTGTCGACCATGCCGCAGCGGGCATGGTTAACCTTTTCGCGCAGGTGGCGATCCTGAATGATCATGAACGAGGTTTTCAGCCCGGCGATGTTATAGGCCTTGCTCGCCGACATCAGCGTAATGGTGCGCTGGGCGATTTGCGGGCTGAGGGAGGCCATCGGAATGTGCTGGCGGCCGTCGAAGCACAGTTCGGCGTGGATTTCGTCGGAGATGATCCAGGCACCGTGCTCCAGGCAGATGTCGGCGATCGCTTGCAGTTCGGCCCGAGGGAATGCTTTGCCCAATGGGTTGTGCGGGTTGCTCAGCAGCAGGGCGCCACCACCTTGCAGCGACTGGCTCAAGGCAGCCAACGGCGTGGTGTAGGTGCCGTCGGATTGCGGGTCGAAACTCAACTCCACCTTGTTCAGGCCCCAATGCCCTGGCGCGTGGCGCAGCGGCGGGTAGTTCGGCACTTGCACGACAACATTCTGTTGCGGCTGCACCAATGCCTTGAGGGCCATGTTGAAGCCCGATTCGACACCCGGCAGGAAGATCAGCTCTTGCGGCTCGACTCGCCAGGCGTACTTGTTCCACAAATCAGCAACGATGGCTTCGCGCAGGTCATCCTGAGCCACGCTGTAGCCAAGCAACGGATGCTCCAGACGTTTTTGCAAGGCCTGGACGATCACTGGTGGTGCCGCGAAATCCATGTCGGCAACCCACATCGGCAACACGTCGGCCGGGTAGCGGCTCCACTTGGTACTGCCGGTGTGGTGGCGGTCGAACACCTGATCAAAATCGAAAGTCATGCGCAAATCTCGTAAAGGCTGGTTAATCATGCCGGCCATGATAAGCGCCAATCCCCGGCAACACATCCCCTGTGGGAGCTGGCTTGCCAGCGATGGGGGCCGGTCAGAAGGCGAAATGGTTGAATGACACGACGCTATCGCTGGCAAGCCAGCTCCCACAATGTTCTGTGGTTGTCCGCAAATGCCCGACGGTCGGTTGTCATGGTGATTTCGACAGCCTTGTCTACTATTTCAGGTGTCGGCAGCCAGACTGCCGCCACCGTGATTGTCCAGAAAAGTCCGGCAACGCACCGGATTTCCACCTGATCAGGAGTGCACGATGGACCTCAGCCGTCGTCAGTTCTTCAAGGTCGCTGGTATCGGCCTTGCTGGTTCGAGCCTGGGCGCGTTGGGCATGGCCCCGACAGCCGCTTTCGCCGAGCAGGTGCGCCACTTCAAGCTTGCCCACACTCGAGAAACCCGCAACACCTGTCCGTACTGCTCGGTCGGCTGTGGGTTGATCATGTACAGCCAGGGCGATGCAGCGAAAAATGTCGCGCAAAACATCATCCACATAGAAGGTGACGCCGACCACCCGGTCAACCGCGGCACCCTTTGCCCCAAAAGGCGCAGGCCTGCTGGACTTCATTCACAGCCCCGGGCGCCTGCAATATCCGCAGGTACGCAAACCCGGCAGCTTGGAATGGACCCGCGTCTCCTGGGACGAAGCACTCGACCGCGTGGCGGACCTGATGAAGGCCGACCGCGACGCCAATTTCATCGAGAAGAATGCCCAGGGCCAAACGGTCAACCGCTGGCTGACCACCGGTTTCCTTGCGGCATCGGCGGCGTCCAACGAGGCGGGTTACATCACCCACAAGGTCATTCGCAGTCTCGGCATGCTGGGGTTCGATAACCAGGCGCGTGTCTGACACGGCCCGACGGTGGCAAGTCTTGCCCCGACGTACGGCCGTGGTGCCATGACCAACCACTGGACCGATATCGCCAACGCGAATCTGGTTCTGGTGATGGGCGGCAACGCAGCAGAAGCGCACCCGTGCGGCTTTAAATGGGTGACCGAAGCCAAGGCGCACAACAAGGCGCGCTTGATCGTGGTCGATCCGCGTTTTACCCGGACCGCCTCGGTGGCCGATTACTACGCGCCGATTCGCACCGGCACCGACATCGCCTTCATGGGCGGGTTGATCAATTACTTGCTGACCGAGGACAAGATCCAGCACGAATACGTGCGTAACTACACCGACGTGTCGTTCATCGTCAAAGCCGGGTATGGCTTCGAGGACGGTATTTTCAGTGGCTACGATGTCGACAAGCGCCTGTACACCGATAAATCCGGCTGGGGCTACGAGCTCGGTGAGGACGGTTTCGTCAAGGTCGACCCGACGCTGCAAGACCCGCGTTGCGTCTATCAATTGATGAAGCAGCACTACAGCCGTTACAACATCGACCTGGCCAGCCAGATCTGTGGCATGCCGGTCGATGCCATGCAGAAAATCTGGGAGGAAATCGCCACTTGCTCGCAACCGGGCAAGACCATGACCATTCTCTATGCCTTGGGCTGGACCCAGCACTCGATTGGCGCCCAGATCATCCGTAGCGCAGCGATGGTGCAATTGCTTTTGGGTAACGTCGGCATGCCGGGCGGGGGCGTGAATGCCTTGCGCGGGCACTCCAATATCCAGGGCCTGACCGACCTGGGGCTGCTGTCCAACTCACTGCCCGGTTATCTGACCCTGCCGGGCGACGCCGAACAGGATTACGCCGCCTACATTACCAAGCGTACGCAAGTCCCCTTGCGTCCGGGGCAGTTGTCTTACTGGCAGCATTACAGCAAGTTCCATGTGAGCTTGATGAAGTCCTGGTACGGCGCCAACGCCACCGTCGAGAACAACTGGGCTTTCGATTACTTGCCGAAACTGGACATTCCTCAGTACGACATCCTCAAGGTGTTTGACCTGATGGGTCAGGGCAAAGTCAACGGCTACATGTGCCAAGGCTTCAACCCCATCGCCGCGCTGCCCGATAAAAACCGGGTGATGGTTGCGCTGGCCAAGCTCAAATGGCTGGTGGTGATGGACCCGCTGGCCACTGAAACATCTGAGTTCTGGCAAAAAGTCGGGCCGTTCAACGACGTCAACAGCGCCGATATCCAAACTGAAGTGATACGCCTGCCCACCACCTGTTTCGCCGAAGAAGACGGTTCGCTGGTCAACAGCAGCCGCTGGCTGCAATGGCACTGGAAAGGTGCCGACGGTCCCGGCGAAGCACGCACCGACGTACAGATCATGAGTGAGCTGTTTCTGCGGTTGCGTCAGCGTTACCAGGCCAATGGCGGCAAATTCCCCGACCCGCTGCTCAAGTTGTCGTGGCCTTACAAGATCCCTGACGAACCTTCGCCCGAGGAACTGGCCAGGGAAATCAACGGCACGGCCATCACCGATATTACCGACGCCACGGGCGCGGCCATCAAGGCCAACGCCCAGCTGGCCGGTTTTGGTCAGCTCAAGGACGATGGCAGCACGGCGTCCGGTTGCTGGATTTTCTGTGGCAGCTGGACAGAGCTGGGCAATCAGATGGCTCGTCGCGACAACAATGACCCGTTCGGCATGCATCAGCATCAGGGTTGGGCGTGGGCCTGGCCGGCGAACCGGCGGATTCTCTACAACCGCGCTTCAGCGGACTTGCAGGGCAAACCGTGGGATCCGCACAAACGCCTGGTGTGGTGGAACGGCAAAGCGTGGGCCGGCACCGATGTGCCGGACTACAAGGCCGATGTTCCACCGGAAGCCGGGATGAATCCGTTCATCATGAACCCCGAGGGCGTGGCGCGTTTCTTCGCCGTCGACAAGATGAACGAAGGCCCGTTTCCCGAGCACTACGAACCGTTCGAAACGCCGATCGGCATCAATCCTTTGCACCCGAGCAACAAAAAAGCCACCAGTAACCCGGCAGCGCGGATCTTCGATTCGGTGTGGGATACCCTCGGCGTTGCCAAGGATTACCCGTACGCCGCGACCAGTTACCGGTTGACCGAGCATTTCCACTTCTGGAGCAAGCACTGCAAGCTCAATGCGATTACCCAGCCTGAGCAGTTTGTGGAAATCGGCGAAGTACTGGCCAAGGAAAAGGGGATCGTGGCCGGTGATCGGGTGCGGGTCAGCAGCAAGCGCGGGTTTATCGAAGCGGTGGCGGTGGTGACCAAGCGGATTCGTCCGCTGCAGGTCAACAATCAGGTCGTGCATCAGATCGGCATCCCGCTGCACTGGGGGTTTACCGGCCTGACCCGTCACGGCTACCTGACCAACACCCTGGTGCCGTTCCTCGGCGATGGCAACACACAGACCCCGGAATCCAAGTCATTCCTGGTCAACGTGGAGAAAGTCTAAATGGCCAGCCAAGACATCATTGCCCGCTCGGCCACCACCACGCCCGCGCCATCGGTGCGTGGTGTGGAGGAAGTCGCCAAACTGATCGATACCACCAAGTGCATCGGCTGCAAGGCCTGCCAGGTCGCATGCTCGGAGTGGAACGAGCTGCGCGACGAGGTCGGCCACAACCTCGGCACCTACGACAACCCCCATGACCTGACTGCCGACACCTGGACCTTGATGCGTTTCACCGAGCATGAAACCGATGCCGGTAACCTGGAATGGCTGATCCGCAAGGACGGTTGCATGCATTGCGCCGAACCGGGTTGCCTGGCGGCATGCCCCAGCCCAGGGGCGATCATCAAACATGCCAATGGTATCGTCGATTTCGACCAGGACCATTGCATCGGCTGCGGTTACTGCATCACCGGTTGCCCGTTCAACATTCCGCGGATCTCGCAAAAAGACCACAAAGCCTACAAATGCACACTGTGTTCGGACCGTGTTTCGGTTGGCCTTGAGCCGGCCTGTGTAAAAACCTGTCCAACCGGTGCCATTGTGTTCGGTACCAAGGACGACATGAAGGAACACGCGGCTGAACGCATCGTCGACCTGAAAAGTCGTGGTTTCGACAATGCAGGTTTGTACGATCCCGAAGGGGTCGGCGGCACGCACGTCATGTACGTGCTGCATCACGCCGACACACCAAGGCTGTATGCCGGTTTACCCGATCATCCGGCGATCAGTCCCTTGGTGGGCTTGTGGAAAGGCATCAGCAAACCCTTGGCGCTGCTGGCCATGGGCGCGGCGGTGCTGGCCGGGTTCTTCCACTATGTGCGCATCGGACCGAACCGGGTTGAGGAGGATGAGCACCCGGTTCCGCCGGATACTTCGGTTCATCAGGTCGATCCTGCGGTGCACACCTACGACCCACGCGGGGAGGGCAGGCCATGAACAAGACCATCCTGCGCTACACCAGCAACCAGCGCACCAACCACTGGCTGGTGGCGATTCTGTTCCTGATGGCCGGGCTGTCCGGGCTGGCGTTGTTCCACCCGGCGCTGTACTGGCTGAGCAATCTGTTTGGCGGTGGCCCCTGGACTCGCATTCTGCATCCGTTCATGGGCGTATTGATGTTCGTGTTTTTCCTTGGGCTGGTGTTCAGCTTCTGGCGTTCCAACTACTTCATTGCCAATGATCGCCTGTGGCTAAGGCGCATCAATCGGGTGATGGCCAACAACGAGGAAGAAGTACCGCCGGTGGGCAAATACAACGCCGGGCAGAAGTTGCTGTTCTGGACTTTACTGCTGTGCATGCTGGTGCTGCTGTTCAGCGGCCTGGTGATCTGGCGTGCATATTTCAGTGCCTACTTCGGCATCACCAGCATTCGCTGGGCCATGCTGCTGCATGCGCTGGCGGGTTTTGTGCTGATCCTGAGCATCATCGTGCACATTTATGCGGGCATCTGGATCAAGGGTTCGGTCAGCGCCATGACGCACGGTTGGGTCAGTCGTGCCTGGGCCAGGAAACACCACGAACTCTGGTATCGCCAAGTGACTCACGATGAGACGCGCGACGTACCTCCCGAGCGACCGATCACCAAAAAGGGCTGACGCTTGCCAACCATTCTTGAACCCGGAGAAATCGAAGCGGCGGCCAGTTCGCCGCCGTTTCTGCACCTTCCACCGCACAACCTGTTCAGCCTGCGTGCAGCACGCCTGGAGCAATTGGCTGTGGGTCATCCGTTGGCCGACTATTTACGCTTGATCGCAGACCTGTGTCGGGTGCAACAGCAGATCCTGGACGATCCGCCGCTTGGCGAGCCACTCGACGCACAACGCATCGAGCTTTGCCGACACCACGGATTGCCGCCGTTCGCCGCCGACAGCCTGACTCGCGAGGACGACTGGCAAGCGTATCTGGACGCCTTGCTGCAACGCTATGTACCGCCAGCGCAACCGGCGGTAAACGATGCATTGGCCACGTTGCGCACAGCCAGCCCGGGCCAGCGTCGTGCGTGGGCCGTGGCGCTGGTCAGCGGCCAATATTCGCTGGTGCCGGCAGCGTTGGTACCGTTTCTCGGTGCTGCCCTGCAAGCGGCCTGGAGCCATTGGCTGCTCCGCACGCCGAACCTGCAGCTCAAACCGGGCGACAGCCTCAGCCAATGCCCGTGTTGCGGCTCGCCGGCCATGGCCGGGGTGATTCGCAATCGTGGCAAGCACAACGGTCTGCGGTATCTGGTCTGCTCGTTGTGCGCCTGTGAATGGCACGTTGTGCGGGTCAAATGTGTGTATTGCGAGCAGAGCAAGGGCCTGGAATATCTCAGCCTTGAAGACGATCGCCACGCCGCCAACCAGGCACCGCTGCGCGCCGAAATGTGCCCGAGCTGCAACAGCTACCTGAAACTGCTCTACCTGGAAAACGATGCGGCCGCTGAAGCGTTGTCGGCGGATTTGAGCAGCCTGATGCTCGACATGCGCCTGGCCCAGGACGGCTATCACCGCCTGGCACCGAATCTGTTACTGGCTCCGGGAGACGAATGACCACAGCGTCTACACTCTGGCGCGACGGTCTTTCTATTTCAGGAGCGCCCGATGTCCGCCAGCGGTGCCAGTGCCAACCTGCGATTGCCTTCCATCGACAGCCTGTTGCGTCATCCGGCGTTTCAGCCTTTGGCCGAGCGTTATGGGCGCGACGCGTTGCTGGCGACGTTGCGACAATTGCTCGATGAATTGCGCGAAGCTGTACAACAGGGTTTGCTCCAAGCGATCGAAGTCAGTCCTGAAGTGTTGGCGGGCAGGGCGGGCGAACGGCTGCAGGTGCAACACCGCAGCCATGTGCGGCGGGTGTTCAACCTCACCGGAACCGTATTGCATACCAACCTTGGGCGGGCGTTGTTACCGCAAGAGGCGATTGACGCAGTACAAATGGCCGCACGCTACCCGCTCAATCTGGAATTCGACCTCAACAGTGGCAAACGCGGTGACCGCGACGATCTGATCGAAGGCTTGATCCGCGAACTGACCGGTGCCGAAGCAGTGACGGTGGTCAACAACAATGCCGCCGCCGTGCTGCTGACCCTCAACAGCCTGGGCGCGCGCAAGGAAGGCATCATCTCTCGGGGTGAATTGATCGAAATCGGCGGTGCCTTCCGCATTCCCGACATCATGGCCCGCGCCGGGGTAAAACTGCATGAAGTCGGCACCACCAACCGTACCCATGTCCGCGACTATGAAGCCGCCATCGGCCCGCGCAGCGGTTTGATCATGCGGGTGCACGCGAGCAACTACAGCATTCAGGGCTTCACTGCTTGCGTACCGACTGCCGAGCTCGCACAACTGGCGCACCGGCATGGGTTACCGCTGCTCGAAGACCTTGGCAGTGGCAGCCTGCTGGACCTGACGCGCTGGGGGTTGCCTGCTGAACCGACGGTGCGCCAGGCGCTGCTCGATGGTGCGGATATCGTCACCTTCAGCGGTGACAAATTGCTCGGCGGGCCGCAGGCCGGGTTGATTGTCGGGCGCAAGGAACTGATTGGCAAAATCAAGAAAAACCCGCTCAAACGCGCGTTGCGAGTCGACAAACTGACCCTGGCCGCCCTTGAAGCGGTGCTCGGCTTGTACCGCAATCCGGATCGACTGGCCGAACGTCTGCCAAGTCTGCGTTTGCTGACCCGGCCACAGGCCGACATCCTCGCCCAGTCCGAGCGCCTGCAACCGGCCTTGGCCAAACAATTGGGCGAAAGCTGGAATGTCAGCGCGACGGCAGCGTTGGGGATGATCGGCAGCGGCAGCCAACCGGTGGCTAGATTACCGAGCGCCGCGCTGTGCCTGCGCCCGAACACCAGCAAGCGCCTGCGCGGACGCTCGCTGATGGCGCTGGAATCTGCATTGCGGGCGTTGCCGATTCCGGTGCTTGGGCGCATCGATGACGACGCCCTGTGGCTCGACTTGCGGCAACTCGATGATGAACCGACGTGGCTGGCGCAGCTCGATCAATTGAAAGTGGAGGACCGGGCAGGGTGATTGTCGGCACGGCGGGGCACATCGACCATGGCAAGACTGCGTTGCTCCAGGCCCTGACCGGGCAGGCGGGCGACCGGCGCCGGGAAGAGCGCGAGCGCGGCATGACCATCGACCTTGGCTATCTCTACGCCGAGCTGGTGCCCGGCGCACCGCTGACAGGTTTCATTGATGTGCCGGGTCATGAGCGCTTCACCCACAACATGCTGGCCGGGGCGCAGGGCATCGATCTGGTGTTGCTGGTGGTGGCTGCCGATGACGGCGTGATGCCGCAAACCCGCGAACATCTGGCCATCGTCGAACTGCTTGGCATCGCCCGTTGCATTGTGGCGATCACCAAGTGCGACCGGGTCGAACCTTCCCGAGTGAACATCGTGCGCGAGCAGGTCAGCGCATTGTTGGCACCTGGGCCTTATGCGGCAGCGCCATTGATTGCGCTGTCGAGCGTCACCGGGCAGGGCGTAGATACCTTGCGCGAGGCGCTGCTGCAAGCGCAAAACCAGGTCGCGCAACACGGACTCGACGGTGGTTTTCAGCTGTCCATCGACCGGGCATTCAGTGTCGCCGGCGCCGGTATCGTGGTAACCGGCACGGCCGTGTCCGGCCAGGTCGCGGTGGGCGATACATTGATACTCGGCCCGCTCGGCAAAACCGTGCGCGTGCGCGGCTTGCATGCGCAAAATCAGGCGGCCGATGTGGCGGTGGCCGGGCAGCGTGTCGCGTTGAACATCAGCGGCGAACGCTTGGCGCTGGAGCACATGCATCGCGGTCAGTGGCTGGTGTCAGAATGGCTGTACGCGCCGACTCAGCGCCTGGACATCGACTTTCAGTTACTCCCCGCTGAGCCACGCGCGTTTGAGCATTTTCAGCCGGTTCACGTACACATCGGCACTCATGACGTTACCGGGCGTGTGGCATTGCTGGAGGGCGCGAGCGTGGCACCGGGCGAGCGGATGTTGGCGCAGATCCTGCTCAATTCGCCGGTGCAAGCCGTGAAGGGCGATCCACTGATCGTGCGTGACCAGAGCGCGCAACGGACCCTCGGCGGTGGACGCGTACTTGACCCGTTCGCCCCCAGCCGACATCGCCGCAGCCCGGAGCGACTGGCGCAGTTGCAGGCGTTGGCCGCGAGTAATCGCCTGGAAGATGCCCTGCCGGTGTTACTGGCCAACAGCGCTACCGGGTTCGATCCGCAACGTCTGGAGCGCCAGTTCAACCAGCTTCGAGCGAACTGGTCACTGCCCGATGACGTGCGCCTGATCGAATCACGGCAGTCTACCGTGTTGTTCAGCACCACCCGGTGGCAGACATTGCAGGATGAGCTGTTGCAACACCTGACACGCTTTCATCAAATGGAACCCGATCAAATGGGGCCGGACCGCGATCGCTTGCGTCGATTCGCCGGTTTTGCCCTCGACCGCTCGACATTCATGAGCCTGCTCGACCATCTACTCAGCCATGGCGCCATCACTGCGAGTGGGCCGTGGCTGCATTTGCCCGACCACCAGGTGCGCCTGAGCGCGGCGGATGAAGCGCTGTGGCTGCAATTGCAGCCGCTGTTCGACGCGGCGGGTTTCGATCCGCCATGGATACGCGAGCTGGGCCACGACGAAGCCGCCGTGCGATTGCTGCTGCGCAAAATGGCCAGGCTTGGGCGGGTGCATCAGATCGTGCGTGACTTGTTTTACACCGACGCAACGCTCCATCGCCTGGCGGCTATGCTGTTGCAACTGGCCGATGAGAATCCGGTGATCCAGGTCTCGGCATTTCGTGATGCCGTGGGGCTGGGCCGCAAGCGCAGCATTCAGATTCTCGAATACTTCGATCGTCTGGGCCTGACGCGACGCGTTGGCGATCGTCGCCAGATTCGTCCGGACAACGCCCTGGCCCGGCGAACCGGGCACTGAATTGAGGAAGGTAATCGCGCCCGGTGGCGCGGCCGGGCTTCAAACCCGGTTGGGGACGGCATCCGTTCCCGGGCAGGTTCGACTCCGGCTACCTTCCGCCACTTTCCTGCGCTGATTATCGACAGTTATACATTCATCACATTTGCCGATGAGCAACTATGCTGGGCATACCGACACTCTATCTTTCCAGTGCACTGCCAGGAGATATCCATGGTGCCCCTACCGCTTTCAGAGAAGGCCTTGTCCCGCGGCTTGCTGGATGTCCTGATCCGCGCAGGACTGATTGTTGTGCTGGTGTTGTTCTGTTTCGAGATTTTCAGGCCGTTCCGCGATTTGATGTTGTGGTCGGTGATCCTGGCGATCACGTTGTATCCGCTGCAAAAGCGTCTCAGAGGCCCGTTGGGGCACAAGGACGGGCGCATTGCGACGTTCATCGTGCTCGTGGCAATCATCATTCTGATGGTGCCGATTTACCTGCTGGGAACCTCGATTGCCGACTCAGTGGAAAATGCCATCAGCGTCGTCAAGGACGAGGGCGTGCATATTCCGGCGCCAGCGGCATCCGTGGCGCAATGGCCGCTGGTGGGTGACCGGGTGTTTGCGCTATGGCAGCAAGCGGCAACTGACCTTCCCGGGCTAACCGCCAAATACATCCCGCAAATCAAGGGCGTCAGCCTGGGCCTGCTGGGCAAACTGGCCGGTGTGGGCATGGGTTTTCTGACCTTTATTTTCGCGCTGATCATTGCCGGGATTTTCATGGCCTACGGCGAAGCCGGCAGCCGTGCTTCTGTGCAGATTGCCTCGCGCATCAACGGGCCGGAGAAGGGCGCCAGTGTCGCCGCCTTATGCACGGCAACCATCCGTGCCGTGGCGCTGGGTGTCGTCGGTATCGCTTTCATTCAGATGTTGCTGGTCGGGCTCGGCTTTGTCCTCAAGGGCGTGCCGGGTGCGGGCCTGCTGGCCCTGGCGGTGCTGTTGCTGGGGATCATGCAATTGCCCGCGACGCTGATTACCGTGCCGGTGATCGCCTATGTCTTTGCCACGGAAGGCCCCAGCACGGTCACCATCATCTTTGCGATTTACGTCTTCGTTGCCGGCCTGGTGGACAACGTCCTCAAGCCATTGTTGTTGGGGCGTGGGGTGGACGTACCCATGCCGGTGGTACTGATCGGCGCCTTGGGCGGCATGGTCACCAGCGGCATCATCGGTTTGTTCATTGGTCCGGTGGTGTTGGCGGTCGGGTATCAGCTTTTCTGGCAGTGGGTGCGCGATTCACCGGCATGAACTTCAGCCCGTCGGTTCAGCCGTACAGGTCAATATTCCCGAGCCCGGTTTCTGGAACAGGACGCCACTGCCGTCCTGCCGGAAACTGTAGGTTCCCTGCAAATCCTTGCCAATGTATTGAGTACCAACGTCACTCGGCACCTGGTTCAAGGTGATCGAGCTATTGGCCCACGCCAGGTAAACGACACCTGGCTGGGTGGTGAAGAAAGTCGCGGAAACCAGTGCGTTCAGCCCGTTACAGCGAAATGCCAGAGGGCCTTCGGTGAGTCGGTATGGGTCTTTGGTCCTGACGATTGCCGAACCTTGGCGCAGCTGGTGCGCGCGCTGGGCATAACTGCTGATCGTGCATGACCGGGGGTCAGGCCTGGAGGCACATTGGTTACGGGCATCGACCCAGAACTGCTGGTCGATCAGTACTTTATCCGGGCGCGGAACTGAATGTTCATCCGTCAGCGCCAGGCGATAAAGACGCATCAATTCGACATCCATCTGCGCCAGTTGCGCGTCGCGACAGATCAGCTTCTCGACCGTAGCCGTTGCCTTGGTGCAATCGTAACTAGTGGCAAAGGATGCGGCTTGGGTGCAGGGGACCGTCACCAGGCAAACGCTGGCAGCGGACACAGCGGCCAAGCAGGCCATGAGCGTTTTCATGTTGGCGTCACCCAGATCACCGGATTGCCTTGGGACCCATCGATCCGTTGAGTAGTCATTGGAACGCGGCTGTATCGCAGTGTAAGTCAGTGTTCAGAACTTGCCACGCCGACTGACGGCTGGGTGCGCGCAAAGGGCTGGCGCAGAGCAGCCACAAAAACTGCACTAAGCCACCTTGGGGCACATGTTCACGCGCAATCCGCCGACCTCTTTCGGCCGGCCTGACTATCCTTCAAAGGTCGGATACAGGTCCGCAGTAGCGCGGCGACCATTGGCTGGAGCGGGAGATGCCCGATGTTGTCCTTGTTCTCTGAAAGTCCCTTGATGGGCGGCCTGCTCCTGATCCTCATTGATATGGTGATGTGGCGTGTGGTCGGTTCCCACCGGTACAACTGGAAAGTACTTGCGCGGGTGGTGATTTTTACCTTGTACAGCGCGCTGTTGTTCCATCAAGGCTTGAGCCCATGGGAGCCGGGGCCTGCGGTCGATGACGCGACGCTGCAGTTCGCGACCACCGTGCTGCAGATCATGTGGTGGTTGTTCGGCGCACGCACCCTGACAGTCATCATCGGTGCGGTGATGATGTACCGGGTAGGGCACACCGGGCGCTTGCTCCAGGATCTTCTCGGCGCAGTGATTTTCCTGGTAGCGGTCATCGCCGCCCTGGCGTATGTGCTCAATCTGCCGGTCAAGGGCGTACTGGCAACGTCCGGCGCCTTGGCGATCATTGTCGGTCTGGCCCTGCAAAGCACCCTCAGCGATGTGTTCTCCGGGATCGTCCTGAACACCACCAAGCCTTATCAAATCGATGACTGGATCGCCATCGACGGCACCGAAGGCCGGGTCACCGATATCGACTGGCGTGCCACGTTCCTGCAAACCTCTCAGGGCAACATGATCGTGATCCCCAACTCGATGGCGGCCAAGGCCAAGATCACCAATTTCAGTCGGCCCAGCGATATGTTCGGGGTCTCGATCAGCTTGCTGATCAGCCCCCTTGTGCGCCCGAACCGGGTGTTCGATGCCCTTGAACGCGCGGCGCAAGGCTGCCGCATCCTGTTGACCAAACCGGCACCGAAAGTGACGATCAAGAGTACCGGTAGCAATGGCGTGGAGTACGAAGTCAGCGGCTTCGTGGTGTCGATGGATCAGAAGCGCAATGTGCGCAACCAGCTCTACGATTTGGCGTATCGGCATTTGCAGGCGGCCGGTATCAACTGGCTGTCGACTGTCGAAACCAGTTTGCCCCCGGTGCAATCAAAAGCCCGGGGCTTGCTGGATAACGCGAGCATCTTCGCGACAACGTTGAGTGAGGAAGAAAAAGACGACGTCAGCCAGGCCATGACCCGGCAGATTTTTCAGCCAGGTGAAGTGATTTTGCCGGCCAACCAGGTCAGCGATCACTTGTACATCATCGAATCGGGCGTAGTGACGGTGGCCTTGAGCCGCGCCGGTGTGAAGTTCGAAGCCGGGCGCATGGGCCCCGGCGAAGTGATTGGCGAAGGCGGGATCGTCTCGGGTACGGCGCTGCCAGCGGAATTTGCCGCACTGACGTTCTGCAACCTGTACCGGATCGACAAGGAATTCTTCAGGCCGTGCGTTGAGGCCCGCCATGACATCGGTGAAGCGATGAAGGCGTTGCTGGATTTCCGCTTGCAGATCGCCCACACCATGACCCAGGAAGAACCGAAGGCCATCGAGAAGAAGGGGTTTATGCAGTGGTTGCGTAGGCGGGGGTGATTGGACAATTGCCTCCGCTTCAGTGGCCTTGACCAGACGGCCGCTCGCCAATGATCAAGCCGCGAATGGCGTTGATCGCTCGTTCGCGGGCGCTTTGCAGCATTGGTGGAGACAGCAGCGGCGGCTGCAGAGGGCCTTGTGACAAGGGCATGACGCCGAGTGCGAGGTGCGCCTGTTCGAATTGGCGTTCCCGCCTGATCAAGCCACCCGACACGAGTTTGAAATAGAACCTGCTGAATCCCTCCTGCTGCTTGGGCGTGCCACGCACCCCCGTTGTCCGGTCAATCACTCCCAGGCGCTGTTCCAGTGCGTGGCGAAGTCGGGCTTTGCGGTTGCGTTGGATCGGCAACGGAAAAACCGCGACCGGGCGTCCGGTCATGCAAGCTTCCGTCAGCATCGAAAGGCTGTCGCCGGTGACGATAAAACCATCGGCCAGGGCCAGAAACGCAGGATAAGGATTGTCTTGGGTCTCACCGAATCGATACGACCAGCATGGAACGTCAATGACCGACAGCAAGGTATCGGTGGTCGTTGCGGATGAGCGCGGGCTGGTCGATAACAAAATCGAGCCACCCATGGTTTTGACCGTTGCATTGGCTTCCCGGCCGAGTCGAATCAGTGCATCCGAGTCCATGCAATAGGGGGAAGCGCTGGCTCCCACGAGTACGGCGATCCAGGGGCGCGGCAGTGCAGCGAATCGCTGTCGCCATTGCTCCAGTTGCGCCTGATCGAGAGCACGCGGGTTCATGTATGGCGCAGGGAGGTCGACAACGTTATCCGCCAGGGCCAACCCATATTGCGGGGTGGACAGGACCAGGTCGAATCGCCACAACGGAACCTGGGCACGTCCGACATGCACCAGTTGTGTCGTGCCTTTGGAGCGATGTTTGATCCATTGGGCAATCTGGGCGCTGCGTCGCCCCGAACTGAAGACCAGGTCTGGCCAAGGTGCGTTCAGGCCAGGAATTGGCCGTCTGGGCAGCTTGCTTCCCAGCAGGGCGTCGAGCAGATAAGAACGCGGTGGAACGGTGATCCGTTTGCATTCGTAAGGCCAGCCCAAGGCGTCCGCCATGGCAATCAGCTGCGCATTGTCACCGGCATGATTGCTCAGCAGCACCCATACCTTAGGACTTTCGGCGGTCTTGAGCCGCAGCGCATAGTCAGCGACGAAGCGCTGCGTGTGCCCCTTTTCATCGACGCAGTCGAGCTGCCAGCACCGATCGGGATAACGCCGCGCGATACGTCGCAGAAGCCGGCGCCAACCGCTGACAGAACTGATCATCGAGCCATCGCCACTGAGCCTGGCCTTGACGTAGAGCATTCGCGTGGCCAGTGCGAACAGGCGATCCACGACCCAGGGCAGGTCTTCCGGCGCCAGCTTTTCAAGATCATGCGCAGCGATGAAATCCTGAGCAGGTAAATCGACCTGGCGCAGCTGTTCCACATCGAGTTGCCGCACAGCAGGGCCGAATGCCGGCGTTTGTTGCCACGGCCCGATCAGCCCGAACTTCGCACACTGCAGGTTACGGCTGCGCAGCATGACATCCTCTGGCATCAGCGCCGGTTGTGCAGTGGCTTCGCGCTTGAGCTGGAAGAATCGCGGACTGGGTTCGGCTGCCGTGTAGAGCTCATACCCGGTTGCGTCTGCCGCTTCTTCAAGGCTGAGGAAAATTTCGGCATAGGGATGGATTTGATAGCTGTATTGGGCAGGCAGTGGTCGCCAGGGTTGTAGATGCAGCGTCGTGTAATGCAACAACCGGGATTCGCCGTGTTTGTATTCCAGGTCCCGGGCGTGCCAGATGGCATCCAGTATTCCGAAGTTCCCCGGAATGTCTGACGCAGCCGCATGCAGCTTTTTCTTACTGATCGTGGTGGCTGCTTTCATATTCCAGCAACGCTGCATCCGCTCGCAATCGATGAGCATGACTGCCGTTTCTCTGGGCGCGAGCGCCAGATAGCCGTGTTCACCCATCGGTTGGTCGAACAGCTCGGCCGGGTCGGCGGTGTAGAGCTGATCGACGTCGTTGTACAACGCGCGGCCGTGGCGCCCGGCCAGGTCCGGAATAGCGAAGCGATAATTAGTGAAACCGGTACGCCAGCCGGTCTGATCGAAACCGGGCAGGCCAGTCATGCGGTAAATTTCGTAGCGCCGATCCGGGTTTCGCACTTGCGCCAGCGCAAAGACAAAAATGCGTTCGGCACGGTACTGCGCAGGCTCGGTCCCAAGGAATATACGCACGGCGGGGGCTTGCGGTGCGCCGGCCCTGGCCGCCAGGACTATCGGCTCGATGCGGGGAATCGCCACGGGTTGCCCACTGTTCGTTTCGACGATGGGGTCGAGGGTGTCAATGCTTGAGGATGGCTGTACTGAACCCTCCAAGCGCATGGGCGTTTCCTCCGAAAATTGGTTTTCAGAAGCATAGAGCGAAAATCCGAGGCGTCGAGAATAAAACTTCGTCGCGATACTGATTGAATTGAGCCGATGGGCGGGCGTCCTCAGTCCAATCATTGATCTAGTCTACCAAGCACGCCCTCACTGATCGAAGGGTGCTAGTGGTTCAGATCCTGGACTTGGGGAGCCTGGAAATATGGGGTTATTCGAACAACGCACCCGTACAACCGCAATTATTTTGAGTGCCGGACAAGGACGACGGCTACTTCCATATACAGCGAATTCTCCCAAATGCCTGATCGAAGTCGGCGGGCTGCGGGTCATTGAATGGCAGATTGATGCGTTGTTGGCTGCCGGAATAAGCCGGATCACCGCCGTGATTGGCTACGGGGCAGGCCAGGTTGAACAGGTTCTGAACGAGCGCTATGGGCCGGGCGTCATCTCGACGATCTACAATCCGTTCTTCGAGGTCGCCGACAATCTGGCCAGTTGCTGGATGGCTCGCCATGTCATGCATGATGATTTCATCTTGCTCAATGGCGATACGTTGTTCGAACAGCCGGTGCTGGAGAGGCTGCTGGAGGCGCCTGTCAGACCGATTACACTCGCGATCGACAAGAAGTCGGCTTATGACAGCGACGATATGAAGATCCAGCTCGCCGGTGAACGGATCAGTGCTGTCAGCAAGCAGATTGCGCTCGATAAGGTCGACGGGGAATCCATCGGCATGATGCATTTCCAGGCGGGCGGAGGACCGTTGTTTCGCAATGCGCTGGAAGAAAGTATGCGCCGTCCCGAAGCCCTGCAAATGTGGTACTTGAGCATTATCAATTACCTCGCAGCGACGACAGGGCAGGTGTTCGCGCAATCCATCGAAGGACTGGACTGGAATGAGCTGGACTTTCCCGCCGACCTCCAGGCTGCGCAGGCAATGGTCGAGTTTTGGGCGGGCCGCAAATATTGCACGGCCTTCTCCCTCGCTGAGGAAGCGAAGGAGAGTTCCTGACGGTGACGCAACCCCGTTAATTTGCGCTCGCAACCCCGGGCAACAGACAGTCGCAGCGAATTTCTTCGCAGCGCTCGAATGCGCTTTGCAAGGAAGAGTATTCCCAGCGCTCAACGTTAACTTGCCTTGTCAGTTTATCCAGATGGATTCGATTGAATGAGTTAGGGGCATTGCCACGCAGGCGTGACGAGAGCGTGGTGCCGGCCTGCACCCCCCAGATTTCCTTGGACAGCCCGGCATATTGCGTGCTGAGTGCCAGCACATAGGGCAGATGGATATGCCCTCCCATCACCACATCGAGCCCTGACGAAGCCCAACGCTCCAGTGCAGCCCGTGCACCGATCTGCAAATTGCGCCGGTCGGACGCGACGATAGCGCCGAACGGTTGATGAGCGACAACGATGCGCAACTTTTGCCGATCGCACCTCTGCAGTCGCTCAGCCACTTCCTCGACTTGTCGGGCAGTGACCTTGCCTGCCTTGCGCCGTGAAGGATGCGTTGTGTTCAAGCCGATGATCAATGCATCGTCATTTTCGAAAATGGGTGCCAGATTGCTGTCGATGTACCGGTGATAATTCCCATAGGGTGAAAACACGCGCGCGAGCAGGTTATACAGGGGGATATCGTGATTTCCGGGAATCGTCAGCACCTGAGGTATTCCGTAATCCTTGATGCGCTGGATGAATGCCTGCGCCGAGGCGAACTGAGCGCGTCTGGCGCGTTGCGTAATGTCCCCTGAAAACAGCACCAGATCGGCGCCATGCGCCTTGACGTGCGATTCAAAGGCTTGCATGACGAGGGGCAGTTCCGTGCCGAAATGCGTGTCGGAGATATGCAGAAGACTGGTCATCGTTGTTGGAAATCCTCTGTGCCGGGGCGTGCTGGGTGCTTACTGAGGGACCCGTGGGCGTCGCTATGGTTCAAGACCACGCTCCCAGGCACGGTGGTTGCGGCGCGCGTCCTGAATGAACGGCGACCAGCGAATCAGCCGGAGCACAATCCTGTTGAGCAACGTACCCCGCGCATTGAGCGGTCGTTCGACGTCGAGAAACAGAACCACGCGAGTCCCGGTCGTATCGTTCCAGACTTGATGCCGGTAGGTGTCATCGAATATCAGGCATTTGCCACTTTCCCAATGGCGGATCTGATCGCCGACCTGGATTCGGCATCGTTCCCGGGGCTCAGGCACCACCAGCCCCAGGTGCACGCGCAGCAGCCCGTTGTAAGGGCCTCGGTGCAGGGGAATATGTTTGCCCGGGGCCAGGATCGAAAAGAACGCGGTAAACATGCCCGGTATGGCTTCGACGATTCTCGTGGTGTCAGGGCAGCGGGCGCAGTTCTTGTCCATCTTGTAGCCATAGCCGTAGAGGAAATAAGTTTTCCACTTGTCGTCCTGGGTAATGTTGCGTTGATCTTTAGAAATGTCTTGAAAATTGGGCAACCGGTCGCGGTCATCCAGGACGACTTCGAGCTCCTTGAGAATGCTTGGCCAGTTCGCTTCCAGCTCCGTCACCCAGGCAAACTGTCGGGGCTCGAAGAAAGGGCTGTCGCCCACCGTGGAGTTTCGCAGGATGTTCTTTTCCAGGCGCTTGATGATCCACAAACCGAGCGCCACGCTGGGGCGATGTTTGCGCTTGGTGGGTGGGGTGCTGACGCGTACGTTGTCTCTATCCATGGTCGCCCTCTGTTGTTCGAGTCGGCAAGGCGCATTTCTTAGCGTAGCCGGCGGCTTTTGAGCAGGCGCCAGAGCAGGGGCCAGCCAAAGACCAGAGGAAAACGACGCAACCGATGAGTCACGACGATGGGCTCACCCAAGTGACGCTCCAGCTTCCAGACAAGGTAGTCGACACCGTTTTCGAAGGTGAAAAACGATTTGACCAAGCGTGCCACGTTCAAGGTTCGTCCCTGAATCCGCCGCAACTTCCACAGTCGCTCATGACGGCGGCGTGCTGCCGGCGGACAGAGGTTGCGATAGCGATCCGTTGCGTGCGCACAGACGGCCATTTGCTTCACCGCAGGCGCTGCGGCTTGAGTGATGCGCGAGTAATAATTCATGTCATGCCTGACCAGCTGCCTGGGCCGATCGGCTGATTCCGGGCGCAACTCGGTCCGGTAGGTCAGCGACAGGGATTGTTCCCAAAGCGTAAAACTGTCGAATTGATCCGGTAAATGAGCGATGCAGCGTCCCAGCAGCGTCATCACCGCTTGAGCCAACGCAAAGTGGATACGCCTTTGCGTTTCCCCGTCCTTGAAATAAACCAGTCGGCACGGTTGGGCGAAACGGCCCCAGAGGTAGCTTTGGAACCACGAACGAGTGCCTGTCTCGAAGTCCTGCAGCGAGAGAATGGCGCATTTTGCGTGGAGCATCCGGCCATCGGGCGTTGCAGCGCTGATGACGACTACCGTAGGCGGAAGCCATGCATTGGCCAGTTGCTGCAAGCGTTTGGGATGAGCGCGCGCGTAACTGTCAACCAGCGCATACAAATCGACCATGCCATCACTCAGATCGCCATTGCGCAGACAAGAACCGTAGACCAGCAACCCAACCAATGCACCGCCCAGGCGTGCATGCACGGCCTGGGCGATGCCGTCCAGATCAGCGGGCATCGGCTGCGTGCATTGCGCCCTGACCTGTTCGAGCAAGGCCACGGGCGGCGGTAGGCAATCAAAGGCTCGCATCGGCTCTCAGGGGTCCTAAAAGGTCATGAAGCGGATCGGGGCCGTGGCGGCCAGGGTGATCGTGCCTTGTGCTGGAAAAATTTCACCGTCGAGCACGTATTCGTCAGCGCCACCGAGATCCATCCGGGTGAAATTGTGGCTGAAGTAGCCATCTTGCTCCTTGATCAGCGAGACGGCCCGGCCCCAGAGCAAGAGCGGCAGGACCAGGGCCAGGCGCCGGGGCCGATGCGCGATGGCGGTCAGATGTATGGGCTGCGGTTCGGTGCCCCAATAGGGTCTGCTTCCGGCAAGAAGACGGTCCAGGGTGGTGGCAAACACCACCAGCCAGTCACGTTCCCAGACACCACGATGAGTGCCCAGGCGGGCGGGCAACGCGCAAAACAGGTCGTGTGGCAGGTTGTGCAGCGCAGAAAACAGCATTCGACCCAAGGCCAGTGTCGGCCCCAGCGCCCCGGGTACGCGCTTGGGCCGCAGCGTTCGATGGTAGTAACGCACGCCGTTCACGACTGCGCCGACGCCGAAGAACATTCCGAATTGCGCCGCATGTTGCAACCCGCTATCAACGCGAAGCGCAGCACGCGATACGACTTTTGCGGCGGTTGCATCGCCGGCGAGCCAAGCGGATAAGCCCGTCAAGGCCTTTTCGGCGCTCAGGCGCGCCCCCAGATCGATCGCGCTCATATTGGTGGTGCCACCCGGAATGACCAGTACGGTTGGCAGGCACGCAGGTTCTTGGCTCAGCAGAAAGGAGATCGCGGCCTGCAAGGTCCCGTCGCCACCCACAACGACCAGCAGGTCACTCTCCTGGAGCTGGAAGTCGCACACGGCATCGGCGATCTCATCGGCCGAGGTGGCTTCGAGCACAGAGGCGCCGGGGACGTCGCGGGCGAGCAGACGAAACCTGGGCAAGGCACGTCGCAGGGTGCCGCTGCAAGGGTTGAGCAAGATGCCGATTTTCTGCGGCCGCGGACAAGCGTCACGCATCATTGAGACCCGAGCGTGGCGCAAACATCCGCACGATCAAGCGGTCGCGCTCGGCGGCCATGTCGATTCGGCTGAGCCAGGGCTGCGGCGGGTGGCCCCGGTGTTTCAAGACAATGGCGGACACTGTGCGAACCCCCAGCACCAGTGTCGAAACACAGGTCCAGACGGCCACCCAAATCAATCCAGTGTCATGGGCATCCACCGCCCACAAGCAGGTCAGTATCAGTAGATTGGGATTACGCCGCGCAGTGACAAGCCTGTTGAGCGAGTCGAACGGGCGCCACAGAAACATTGAAAAGGGCGCGGCGAACTTGAACGCACCTTCGCACAACCGACCTGCGACATAGCCCAGGAAAATGGCCCAGAGCACGGGGTTGAGCGGAATGTCCGAGTCCCAGGTCGCCGCATAGCCCATTCCCCAGGCGATATACCAGAGCGGCGGGTGAATCAGGTCCAGGCCATGGTCGAAAATATTGCCGAAGCGGGTGGAGGTGACAGTGACACGTGCCAGTTTGCCGTCGACCGTATCGAGAAACGTCATCAGCCAGCCGGCCACCAGGCCCGCACCGAAATGCCCGTGCCAGAACAGCACACCCGCCAGAATAGCCAGCACATAGCTGGCTGCCGTGACCTGGTTGGGGCTGAGCCCAAGCCGCACGCACCAGACGGTGGCCCAGCGCGCCGGGACAGGCCAGATCGCTCGGGTTATGAAGTCGGTGACACCTTTGTAGGATCCGTTGAACAGCGACTTTTCAAGGTGCGCTTGATTGCTGTCGGTGATTTGCGCGACCCACGGAGGATCGAACTTGCGCAGTTGGGTCTGCATGGCGGTGGCCACGGTAGCGGGAACCACTTTACGCAATCCGGCGACGGCGTCGGTATCCAGGCTGGGCAGGTGCGCGAGTCGCTCCACGCTGGCATGGGCGGCGACGATGGCGCCGGTCTTGGGGTCTTGCAGGGCGACCTCAGGCGTTTTCAACAACCCCCGCAACACCCGATCATCGTAAAGGTAATCTTCGCGCAGCAGCACGACCTCGCCTTGTGCCGGCAATGGCTCGCCTGCATCGCAGAGGTGGGCGTCGGGAAACTTTGCGAGCATACGGCCCACTCGTTCTCTGGAGGTGAGGCCCCACAGACGCACCGGGCTGCTACAGATCAGGTATACGAGAGTCTTCATTGTTCAGCGCCCTGTTCATTGAAATAGCGTGGGCAGTCTCAGCGACTGCCCCGGTCCATGTAACCCACCATCCCGATCGCCACCGCGAGCAAGACCAGTGCCGGCCCCAAGGTAGTGATCAGTGTGTTCATCTTTAGCAGAAGACCAAGGTTTACGATGATCTGATTACTTACATAGACCATTAACCCGACCAGCGCACCCAACGCCAGCCGCGCCCCCAGGTTGGGTGAGCGCGGTTGTGCGAAGGCAAACGGGATGGCGAACAGGATCATCGCCAGGGTCAGGATCGGCCGCCCGAGTTTTTGCCACATCGCCATTTCATATTGCGCCGAGGGCTGGCCCGAGCCTTTGAGGTAGGCGATGTAACGATAGAGTTGGCGCACGGACAGGCTTTCAGTCGGCAGGGTAATGTCGCCCAGTCGCGCTCCGCCAAAAATCGAATGCCAAACCATATGATCGAGTTGCTGTGTCGTTTCGGTGCCCTGATCCCACTGTTTGACCTGGACGTTGTTCAAACGCCATTGGCCTGCGTCCTGTATGTCCGCCGACTCTGCAAAGAGGTAGGACACCAGTGAGTGGTCGTTGTCGAACCGGAAGATTTCGATATTGACCGGCAGCCGTTTGTGCTGAAGATTGCCCACCCGCACGATTTGGTCGTCCTGGCGAGCCCAGACGCTTCCCTGGTCGTTGCTGGCCTGAGCACCGGCGGACATGGCTTCGTTGCGCAACTCCAGGCCATTTTGCTGCAGGGGAGAGGCCACCCATTCATCCAGCGCCGCCCATGCCAACGCCAGCGCGAGCCCGGCCAGCGTCGCCGTGAACCCGATGCGGGCAATCGACAGGCCAGTGGCGCGCATGACAGTCAGTTCCCGGGTGGCGGCCAACTGCCCGAGCGCGGCAATGCCGCCGAGCAGGGCGATGAACGGGCCAAGCTCGACGATACGACGGGGCAGGGTCATGAAGACGACTTCGATGGCCTGGCTCAATCGGTAGCCGTCAGCAGTCACATCATCGAGTTCGCCCACCAGGTCGAGGGTGGTGAACAACGGCAGCAACAGCGCTGCGGCAGCGGCGAAACCGAAGAACACATGACGGGTGATGTAGCGATCGAGGATTTTCATCGCAGGCCGAACCGAAAGAGTGCCAGATCCCGCGCCAGGAAAATCAGCAGCGCCAGACTCATCAACAGCGGCACGATCCACAACCCCGGGTACAGGGGCAAGGTGCTGTTGCCCACCATTGTCTTGCAGATGTCCGCTGCGTAATAAATCAGGGCGAACGCGGCTGTTACGGGCAGCAGGGTGGCGAATCGTCCCTGTCTGGGCCGGGTGCGGCTCAACGGAATGGCGAGTAATGCAAGGATGGTCGCGCTCACGCCCCGCGTCTGGCGCCACTGCAGTTCGGCCTTGTCCAACGGTGCGCTGGAAGCCTCCAGCACCTGGTTGGGAGCCGCCTTGCGCTTACCTTCGGCAGCCCTTTCGATGGGCAGCAAGTGCAGCCGCATGTGCTCGAATTTTTCTGAAATATCCTTTGAGGTGCTGTGCTTGAGCAAGTAGGAATGGCCTTGCGTCAGTTCCACGACCGGATCGTCTGGATCGGGATCCAGAATGCGCGCTTGTGCGGAACGAAACACACGGGTTTTCGAGTCGCCCGGGTCATAGATCAGTACATCGTGGAGCCGGCCATCGGTGCGATCGATCCGCTCTGCCAGAATCATCCTGCCGTTTTCGTTATTCAGGTTGAAGCGTTGCGCTTGCAGATGATTGACGTCCAGATCTGTTCGCGACTGCTGTTCCAGTACATAGGCCTGCGTATAGGCCCAGGGGCGCCCGTAAAGCGAGAGCATGGCCACCGCCAGCGAGATCGGTATTGCCAATAACAGGACAGCCCGATAGATGCGCAGCGGGTTTGCCCCCGAGGCCGATATCGCAATGATTTCGGAATCGTGGCACAGGCGCCCGACCGCCAGGGTCACCGAGGCATACAACGCCACCGGCACCAGCATTTCCAGCGCAATCAGTACCTTGTAGAACACCATTTGCAGCACGGCCTGCAAAGCGAGGGTTCCCTGTACCGCGTCAGACAGGTAGCGCTCTGCGGAATAACTGGCAAAGATGAACACCAGGATGCTGACCATCACCAACACCGGTCGACGGATCTCGGCGATCACATAGCGTTCGATCAGAAACATAATCCGGACCCTGCCAACGCTCGCGAAACCGCGGAGCGTTGCCATCCAGATCCATCAGGAACCGCTCGGTATCGACTGATTTTTCTGCGCATGAAACCGCTCCACCATTTGATAATCCAGCGGCGAATCGACATCGATAGCGGCCTCCGCAAAGGGCATGATCACCGCGCCGATACTCACCCCCAACTTGCTGGAAAGCTGTTGTAGCGCTTGTTCCAGGGTCAACCGGCCCATCAGGTAGCGCAAAACGCCTGTAAAGCCCAGCGCACCGGCAATGACGCGTCGAGGGTTTTTGCGGTCCTGTTCGACCCGTTGCCAGAAGCTGGCGAGCCGGCGGGCGTCCTCGGTCATGAACGCAAACAAATTGCTGCCGCAATACGGGCCGCCGCGCAGCCGGATGCCGGTGCGCCGGGTGCCTGGAAAGCGCGCCAGAACCGTGTCCAGGGGCGTCACCGCCACCACAAAATCATGCCCCCCCGAGGCCGCGTGCTGTAGAAAGTAGTCGACCATCTCCCGGCAAAGCAGTGCGTGGTCCGCGGTTGTCACCAACACCGGTCTGTCTGCGGGCTGAAGCGCCAGGGCTTGTGCGGCGCTAACACTGGGCGAGTTGGCGGGTTCCAGCCAACCGACACCGGCGCTGTCGAGCAGTTGCGTCATTGAGGCATCTTGCGCGAGTAAGTTTTGCGCAGGACCTACCAGTACGATTCGATCAATCCACTCGCTGTCCTGCAACGCCCCGACCACCCGACAGACCATGGGTATTCCGGCCACCGGCACCAAGGCCTTGCAGCTGGTCCCGGCCATTGCAGCAACCGGATCGGCCGAGCCCCTGTCCGCTGCCAGCACCAGCGCAGTGAATTGTTTCGCCTCAGATGTGCTTTTCATAGATCCGGTAGCGCTTGTAAGGGGTGGCACCGATCTGGACGAGGATTTTGCGCATCACCGCGTTTGACTCCAGGATCCAGGACATCTCCAACGCTTCAATGCCCCGTTTGACGAAGGGTGGCTTGAGCGCTTCGATCAACAGCAGGGCGAGTGTTGGTCCCAAGCGGCTGAACTGGTAACGCTGCTTGACGCCCATCAGGGGCACGCGTGCGGTGCGCGTGCCCTTGCCATAAAGCCGCCACAACAGCCGCAGCCAGCCAAAGGGCAGCAATTGTCCTTTGAGAGAGGCGATCGCCTCGTTGATGTTAGGGATGGCCACGATAAAAGCGCAGGGGTCGCCATCGACTTCAGCGATGTACAACAGGTCTTTGGGGACCAACAACCTCAACTGGCTGCCAAGCTCGAAAAATTCGGATTCGGTGAAAGGTACAAACCCCCAATTACGGCTCCAGGCGTCATTGAATATTTCACGCAGGATGCGCATGTCGCGCCGGAACTGACGGGTGTCCAGAGGCCTGACCACCACGCGCTTTCGCTCGCGCGCCATCATCGCCGACAAGGCCGGCGGAAAGTGCAATTGGTCGGTGCGCATCCAGTAGGCCAGCAGGTCCGTGGCTTGCCGATAGCCGATGGCGGTGAGCCTTTGATCATAGTAGGGCTGTCCGTGTCCCATCATCGCAGAGGGGGGATGATCGAATCCTTCCACCAATAACCCGCTTTCCTGGTTAATGGTCAGATTGAACGGACCGGTGATACGCGCGGCGCCACGTTCGCGCAACCAGGCCTCAGCTGCCGCGAACAGGCTGTCGACTACGGCCGGGTCATCCACGGCTTCAAACATCCCGAAGTGCCCGGAATCATTGCCGTGCAATTGCCGGTGAAGGCTGTCGATCTGTGCCGTGATACGCCCCACGACTTCCGTTCCCGACCAGGCCAGCCACGCCTGCCACGTTAAATGGGACGACGCCGGGTTCTTTTTGGAAAGGAGTTCCTGGCGCTCGTAATGGATCGGCTCGATCCAGCAAGGATCGTTGCGATAAAGAGTGCCGGGGAAGCTGATGAATGTCTTGAGTTCCAAACGTGTAAGGACGGGTCGCGTAATGATTGGCAACTTCTTATTGATCATCGTTGGCCCAAAAGTCGGTAGCAGTTGAACTAGCTTCTCTTCGGATTTGCCGTCAGAGCGTAGCTGAACTTTTGGCGTCGGGCGCGCGTGATCTAAATATTGGCGTGAATGCGCCTCCAAGGCTTAAATACCCTGTACTTTTCGATGGCTGTCGCATTTGAGAACGAGGTGCTACAGCTACATGCGATGTTCGCCGGTCGTCGCTCATCCGGGAAAAAATTTGCGATCACCCAGATGCCGATTAGTATTGCGTTAGGCTTTGTAAATACTTGAAAAAGCCGAAAGATCTTCTGCGAGCCGGTTATCCCTGGAGCTTGGACTCCATGGAAACGGCAACGGGGCAGTAAAACGACAAGTGTTTTACTGGCGCAGGGGGTCGACCCGCTATTTGACTTATCCTTACTCGGGCTAAATGGATGGGTGTTTCCTTATGTCTGCAACCGTTGCAAAACAGGCACTCACTCAACGTCTCGCGGACTTTTCCACGCTAGTGGAAGCACTCGATTATGCCGCGTCTGGTCAGACCGGGATGAACTTCTACGACAGGCATTGCCACTTGATTGCTGCGGTTGAATACGCTGAGCTCAAAAGCAATGCTGTCGCGCTGGCTAAACGTCTACTTGGGCTCAAGTTGAAGAAGGGTGATCGGGTCGCACTCATCGCCGATACGCACCAAAGCTTTATCGAGTCGTTTTTCGCTTGCCAATACGCGGGCCTGATCGCCGTTCCTCTTTTGGTGCCATCCAGTTTGGGAAGCCATCATTCCTACGTGGAAAAGCTGAAAGGACTGTTCGCCAATTGCACGCCGGCAGCCGTCCTCGGACAGGAGGAATGGCTTCCCTATGCACGGGAAGCGCTGGGGACCTCGCTTCAGGCGTTCGTCGGGACTGTCCAGCAATTGAGCGCTTTGCCTCCCGTGCAGACGCTTCCCCGCGTGTTGCCGGAGGACATCGCCTACCTGCAATACACATCCGGCAGCACCCGATTTCCTCGTGGCGTGATCATTACCCAGCGTGCGGTGATGGCCAACATCAGAGGCATCGTCGTGAACGGTATCGGCGTTCGTCCGGGGGACCGATGTGCGTCATGGCTGCCCTTTTATCATGACATGGGGCTGGTGGGCTTTGTCCTGGCGCCCATGGCGGCACAATTGACAGTCGACTACTTGCACACCCGGGATTTCGCCACGCGACCCGGGCAATGGCTCAAACTGATAAGCCAGAATCGGGTGAATGTTTCGGTTGCCCCGCCGTTTGGCTATGACCTCTGCACCCGGCGAGTCCGGGACCCGGATAAAGCCGTATTGGATCTCTCCTGCTGGCGTGTCGCGGGGATTGGGGCGGAGCCCATTCGGGCATCGGTGTTACGCCGTTTCGCGGATTGTTTTCTCGACACGGGATTCAATGCGGCTGCATTCACGCCTTGCTACGGTCTGGCGGAGAGCACCCTGGCCGTCTGCTTCGCCCGCCGCGGGGCAGGGGTGCTGGTGGATCATGTCGCTCGCCAGGCATTGGAACATCAGCTCAGGGCGCAGAAATGTGCTGCCGATGATCCGGGAAGCTGTGCGTTTACCAATTGTGGTGCGCCATTGCCAGGGCATCGCGTGGAAATTCGCAACGCGGCGGGGCGAGTGGTCGCAGAGCGCGAGGTAGGCCAGATATTCGTCTGGGGGCCCAGCGTCATGTCGGGTTATTTCAATGATCCCCAAAATACCCAGGCAGCCTTGAAAGATGGCTGGCTCGACACCGGTGACCTGGGCTATCTGTCCGGGGGCGAGCTGCATATCACTGGCCGGCGCAAGGATTTGCTCATAGTCCGGGGCCGAAACATCTGGCCGCAGGATATCGAATACCTGGTGGAGTCCGAACCCGATCTGAGGCCTGGCGATGCCATCGTGTTTGTCGTGCCCGGCGATGATGAGCCTCAGGTCGTGGTCCAGGTTCAATGCCGGGTCCGTGAGCCGGAAATCCGCGAGCAATTGGTCCGGACACTGCTGGCCAAGATCATCAGTGAGTTCGGCCTTGCTGCCGACGTACACCTTGTGCCACCTCATTCATTGCCACGAACCTCTTCGGGCAAACCCTCTCGCGCCGAAGCCCTCGAACGGTTCATGGCCCAGGCCAACGCTGTTCTTCCCTGTCCGGCACTGGAGACGACGTGAGCGCTCGCGTGGTTGCGCTGACTGGCGCCACTGGCTTCATCGGCAGCGTCCTGCGCGAACGACTTGTTGCCCGAGGCGTGGAGGTACGAGCGTTGGCTCGCTCCGGGAGCGGTACGGCAGAGGATGGAACGAAGTGGATCAAGGGAACACTGGAAGATGAGCCGGCCCTTGCCGAGCTTACCCGGGGCGCAGATGCGGTTATTCACTGCGCTGGCAAGGTCAGGGGCCGGGCTGCCCGGGATTTCGACTCGGTCAACGTGCAGGGCAGCAAACACTTGATGGAGGCGACACGCCTTAACGGCAGTTGCGAGCGTTTTCTGCTGATCTCGTCCCTTGCGGCGCGCCATCCGACATTGTCCTGGTACGCCGCTTCCAAATTCGAAGGCGAACGCCAGGTAAAGGCCGCTGCCGGAGCGATTCCCGTGTGTATTTTCAGGCCGACCGCCGTATACGGTCCCGGTGACCGCGAGTTGCGTCCGCTGTTCGACTGGCTCTTGCGCGGCTGGCTGGTAACCCTCGGTCGAGACGATTCACAGTTCAGCTTTCTGCATGTGGACGATTTGGTCAGTGCCGTCATGCAGTGGTTGGACGCACCTGTCGTGCAATCGCAGACCTTTGAGTTGTGTGATGGCCAGGTGCAAGGGTACGACTGGGCAAGCCTGGCCGGCATCGCTTGCGATATCCGCCATGCGCCGGTACGGCAAGCCGCAGTGCCTGCCGGGGTACTGAAAGGCCTTGCACGAGCGAACCTGGTGCTGTCCCGGTTCACCCGCCGGGCACCCATGCTGACCCCCGGCAAAGTCAATGAACTGATGCACCCGGACTGGACCTGCAGCAATGCGCGCATCAGCGCGTCATTGGGCTGGGAGCCGCAGATACTGTTAAGGCAAGCGTTGCGCAATCACATGTTCTGAGCGGGCAAAGAGCCACTGAACTCAAGGAAACCCACGATGATCACACAAGAAGCGATACTCGAACGGGTGATAATGCTCATCGGGCGGCTTGCACCTCCCGGGACGCCAATCTACCCGGATACCGATTTGGCCCAGGACCTGGGGATGGAGTCGATAAAGGTGATGGACATGCTGATGGAGCTGGAGGACGAATTCGACATCTCGATCCACCTCAACATCCTGATGGATGTGCGAACGCCTGCACAGCTGTCCCACGCGATTCTCAACTTGATGGAGCATGCCGATGGGACTGTTTGACAAGTTCGGCAAACTGGCGGCGGAACGCGCCAGCCTCTCGGATTCGCATCCTTTTGGAATTCGCATCGACGAGATGTACTCCCCGACAGAGGGCAGTATCCAGGGGAAGAGAGTCATACTGGCGGGTACCAATAATTATCTCGGGCTGACATTCGATCCCGACGGCATCAAGGCGGCGCAGCGCTCGCTGGAGCTTGAAGGGACCGGCACCACCGGTTCTCGTATGGCCAATGGCAGTTACGCCGGACACAGCGCGCTGGAGGAGGAACTTGTCGATTTTCTCGGGCGGCGTTCCGTCATTGTGTTCTCCACAGGTTATGTCGCCAATCTGGGTGTCATCGGGACCCTGGCGAGCGCGCGCGAAGTGGTGTTGCTTGACGCCGATTGCCACGCGAGCATCTACGACGCTTGCAAGCTGGGTGGTGCAGAGATCATCCGCTTTCGCCATAACGATGTCGCTGATCTGGAGCGGCGCATGGTCCGGCTCGGCGACCGCGCGCGCGAAGCGATTATCCTGGTGGAAGGCATCTACAGCATGCTGGGTGATCAGGCTCCGCTCAGAGAAATAGTCGAGGTCAAGCGTCGTCTCGGAGGTTACCTGCTGGTAGACGAGGCGCATTCCTTCGGTGTGCTGGGTGCCAAGGGGCGAGGGCTGGCCGAAGAGTTGGGGGTGGACTCGGAAGTCGACATTCTGTTGGGCACGTTCAGCAAGAGCCTGGGCGCGGTCGGTGGCTTCGCTGCTTGTCACGATGCGCAAATGGACCTGCTTCGCTACGCCAGCAGGCCCTATATCTTTACCGCTTCACCCGCGCCCTCGGCCATTGCCTCCGTGAGGTCAGCGCTCAAGGCCATCAAGGAACGTCCGGAGCTGCGACGTCAGCTGTGGACGAATGCCCGGCGGCTTTATCAGGGGTTGGCAGAGTCAGGCTACCAATTGGGGCCACAAGCCAGTCCGGTGATTGCCGTGATGCTGAAGTCGCCACACGAGGGGCTGGCCTTCTGGCGAGCGCTGATAGAGAAGGGCGTCTATGTCAATCTGGTCCTGCCTCCAGCGACGCCCGGTGCCGTCACCCTGATACGTTGCAGCGTCAGCGCGGCCCATACACCCGAGCAAATAGACCAGATCATCGAGGCCTTCGCGTCATTGCGTAGCCCGGTGCACCTCGTCACAGTGGGCGCTTGAACAGTGTCGCGAGCTGTCGGTGAGCTAATCTTTACCTACGTCATAGTGAACGACACTCATGCGGATTATTTTTGCCTTTGGCCGCTCTTATCCGGCCCGTACCGTCCTGATGCTCCTGAGTTTGCTGCTGGCAGGGGTGGTCGAAAGCGTCAGCCTGAGCACAATGCTGCCACTGATATCGGCGGTGCTTGAAGACCAGCCGCATTCAAAGCTGGCGGTTCAGGTCTTCGCCGTCATGGACACGCTCGGCCTCGAGCCCTCGATCCCCAACATGCTGGTGATTATTGTCGTGGGCATGACGCTGAGTAACCTGCTGATATTGCTGGGCAATCGGCAGGTTGGCTACACGGTGGCACATGTGGCGACCGACCTGCGCATCGACCTGATCAAAGCCTCGCTGGGCAGTCGCTGGGAATATTATCTGCGCCAGCCTGCCGGGGCACTGGCCAACGCCGTGGCAACGGAAGCCTACCGCGCTTCCACCGCTTATGAGCATGCGGCCAATATGCTGGCGCTGGGCATCCAGGCAGCGGCCTATGCAATCATTGCGCTTTTCGTCTCCTGGCAGGCAGCGTTCCTCTCATTGCTGATCGGTTTTGTCCTGCTGGTGGCCGTGCGGGGACTGGTCAAGACGTCACGTCGCGTGGGCAAAAGCCAGACCCGCTTGATGCGTGAGCTGCTGGTCTACCTGACGGATACGCTGGCTTCGGTTAAACCGCTCAAGGCCATGGCCCGGGATGACATTGCCGATTCCTTGCTGCGCGGTCACGCCGGCGAGCTCAACACCGCATTGGAGCGCGAAGTGATGAGCCGCGAAACATTGCGGGCCTTGCAGGAACCCATGCTGGCAATCCTTGCCGCCGCGGGACTCTACGCCGGGCTTGTGATCGGCGGACTGCCGCTGTCTTCGGTGATGGTGCTCATATTCGTGGTGGTGCGCATGCTGGGATTGCTGCACAAAGCGCAACAGCGCTATCACCGGATGGCCGCGCAAGAGAGCGCCTATTGGGCCATCAACGAAGCAATCGACAATGCCGTGGCCGATGCCGAGCCGGTTGGAGGGAACTGCGTTCCTGCCTTGAAGCGCCATATCGTTTTTGAAAACATCAGCTTTGGCTACGGCGGACGGCAAGTGCTCGACGGCGTGTCGATGAGTTTTCCGGTCGGTTCATTCACCACCATGATCGGTCCTTCCGGTGCAGGCAAAACCACCGTGCTCGACCTGATCTGTTCGCTGCTCGCGCCTCAATCCGGACGCATCAGGGTAGACGACTGTGACTTGCACGACCTGGATCGGAGGGCCTGGCGGCGGATGATCGGCTACGTTACACAGGAAACCTTGCTGCTGCACGACAGCATTCTGGCAAACGTCACCCTGGGGGACAGGTCGTTGAATGCCGACGATGCAGAGCGTGCGCTACGTCAGGCCGGCGCGTGGCAGTTTGTGCAGGAATGTCCAGGCGGGCTGCAATCGATCGTCGGCGAGCGAGGTGCCAAACTGTCCGGCGGCCAGAGGCAGCGTATCGTCATCGCACGTGCCTTGGCCCATCGCCCCAAGCTTCTGATCCTGGATGAAGCAACCAGCGCGCTCGATCCGGAATCGGAGACCGAAATATGCCAGGTACTGAAAAGCCTGACCCCCGGCATAACCGTCATCGCGGTGTCCCATCGGCCCGCCATGATCCGCATTGCGGACCAGATTCTTGAAGTGCGCGAGGGCAGGGTGTTGCCAGTACCCAATGCCGCCGATCGTGATGGCACAATCACGCAAGAAGCGAAAGCCTGAGGTGCCGTCATGCCACTACGATGCCGGGACTCCAGGCACATCCATATTGATTTTGCGCCAGGCGGCTTCGGAAAAACTGTAAACCGAAAAGGCGATCAAGCCCAAAGCCATCACCATCAGAATCACGCTTCCCGCTGGCAGATTCTGCAGAGCATCAAGCGCTTCCTTCATGCCCGGGGGATCCTTGACTTGATAACGTGAGCCGCCGATTACCAGCAACACCGCTATCTCGATAAACACGACGCCTCGGGCTATGAGTCCGAACCGAGATACGGGACGTATGTAGCGCATCACCTCTTCGTCGGCCTCGAAGTACTTCTCGAATGTTGCCTTCCACCCCTTGATGAGGTGAGCAATGCCTACACCCAGTGGGATCAGCGCCACCAGGTAGATCAACACGTTTGAGTGATCCCACGACAAAAGATGCGCCAGCAGATCCCGGGTATTCCCGCCGCCTGAATTGCTTGAGCTTCTGATACCACTGATGAGCAGGCCCAGCGCAAAAAACGCCAGTGCGCCATTGATCAAACCACCCGCGAACAACCCTGCACGAATGACCAGACCCTTGAGCGACGTACCGTGATGATCGACGTCGCGAATGGCCTGCAACACTCGCCAGCCTGCGAATGCGAGTAAACCAGCCACCACCAGCCCGACCAGGACGTAACCAAAAGGCTGGCTCAGCAAAGCCTCCAGGCTTTTGTGGCTGTCCTTGGGTTTTGTCGAGTCTTGTGCCGCCAGCAGAGCGAAGATACCGATGATCAGGTACAGAACACCTCGAGCGGCATATCCGCCCCGAGCGAGCACGACAAGGGTGTGTTGCGCGGACATTGGCTTCATTCCCGAGGAGTTATAAAGATGCAGACCTGTCGCTCGGGAAGGGGTTCGATAAAGGACGAATATTCGGTGAGGAGGGGCGCCCAATCGCGGGGTGGGCGCCAACCGGCTTTACCGAATCAGTGGCACGCCACTGAGCGTTTGCAATGCCTCAAAACTGATATCGGCAAAAATTTCTCTGACCTGCAAGCCTTTTGGAGTGACGTCCAGGATAGCCAGGTCGGTATAAATCCGGGTCACGCAGCCAATGCCGGTCAGCGGGTAGGTGCATTGCGGCACTAATTTGCTTTCGCCCGTCTTGGTCAGGTGATCCATCATTACGAACACTTGGCGCGCGCCGGTTGCGAGATCCATCGCGCCACCCACAGCCGGAATGGAGCCTTCGGCTCCGGTGTGCCAGTTGGCCAGGTCGCCGTTGACCGAGACCTGGAAAGCGCCCAGCACGGCAATGTCGATGTGCCCGCCACGCATCATCGAGAACGAATCGGCGTGGTGAAAAAAGGCTCCGCCTCGCAGCAGTGTCACATGCTGTTTGCCCGCGTTGATCAGGTCATCGTCTTCCTCACCCGGCGCAGGGCTCGGGCCCATGCCCAGCACACCGTTTTCACTGTGCAGGAACACTTCTTTGTCACCCAGGTAATTGGCCACCAGCGTAGGCACGCCAATACCCAGGTTTACGTAAGAGCCCTCGAGAATGTCGTCGGCCACACGTTGCGCCATTTCGCTACGCGATAGTTTATTCATGACAGTCATGGCGAACCTCAGTTGACGTTGGCTTTCGTGAAAGGGGAGCGGGGCACTGCGACCACGCGCTGAACGAAGATTCCCGGCGTAATGATGTGTTCGGGGTCCAGTTCTCCCAACTCCACGATCCGATTGACCTGGGCGATTGTCGTTTTCGCGGCCATCGCCATGATCGGCCCAAAGTTACGCGCGGCTTTACGGTAAGTGAGATTGCCCCAGCGATCGCCATTTTCGGCCTTGATCAGTGCGACATCGGCATGCAACGGCATTTCCAGCACGTAGTTGCGACCGTCGATCACACGGGTTTCCTTACCTTCGGCCAGCAAAGTGCCGTAGCCGGTCGGTGAATAGAAAGCACCGATACCAGAGCCTGCCGCGCGAATACGTTCGGCCAGGTTGCCTTGTGGCACCACTTCGAGCTGAACCTTTCCTGCCAGGTAGAGCTCGTCGAAGACATAGGAATCGGATTGGCGTGGAAACGAGCAGATGACCTTGGCAACACGCCCGGCCTTGAGCAATGCAGCCAGACCGATTTCACCATTACCGGCATTGTTGCTGATGATGGTCAGCTCGCGAGCGCCCGAAGCAATGACGCCGTCGACCAACTCCGACGGCATCCCGGCAGTGCCGAATCCACCCACCATGAGGACCGAACCATCGGCAATGCCGTCTAGTGCAGCCGCGACTGATTCAAATGTTTTATTGATCAAGGAATACTCCTGTTTTTATGTTGGCTGAACAGAATGATCCGACGGCAAGCCGCGTGAATCACGGTGATTGCCAAGGTGTGTATAGCGTGCCAAGAAATGAGTTGAGGCGGGGGGCTCGGCAGGCGATGTCGTGCGATTAACGAACAGAACCATGGCGGGCAGCGCGATGAATTGCGTTGAGGTATCGAACAATGAGAACTCATGATTGCTTCGAAAAAGCATTTATTTTTATTCGCACGCATAGCCTGAGGACTCACAGGCTAAGTTCGAAGGCAATCGGGGTCTAATATCATTTGAGTGCTGTACGATACCGTTGAGGTATGGTCGGCAAAAAGGTCTCGTCGCTCAAGACGGCTAGGTTTCCTAACATTGAGGATATCAAGGTCATCGGTATTGACCTTATCAAGCGTTGAAACCTTTGGCAGGTCTGAGTGAATCTGTTCGCGCTAAAAGCGATAGAGGCGTGCGTTCCCAGTCCACCGAAAACGCACTTCACAAAGCAGAGTACAAGTGCCTATTGTCCAGGCTTTGCCGGCGGCTGCCCTTGCATGTAGTTCTGATGCTTCATCATGTTATCCATCATCATCTGTTGCATCCCCGTATACCTGTCCATCATGTATTGGCGTCCTCATTTGCGTGGGGAACGAAACATTGCCAACGAGACCATGCAGCCATCGATGAAGAAATCAACGGTGTCCACTGTTCCCAAAGAGATATTCCAAGGCCAGTTGCAGCACGCATCAAACGGTGGGGTGGGCGAAAAGGCGAGGGCCTATGGTTCGAGTGTCCGTTTTTATGGCGATTTCCCCTTCATTGGTTTCGTCGGGCCTGCAGCACAGTAAACAAGCACATGCCGGTCAGCATGGCCAGCATGAACACGATCCCTTGCCAGCGTCCTGTCAGCAGAATTGCCACTGCGGGGCCGGGGCAAATGCCTGCTAATCCCCAGCCGACTCCAAACACCAGACTCCCGCCGATCAAACGGGTATCCAACTCCCGTTTGACCGGTAGCTGCATTGGCCTTCCCAGCAGCGAACGGGATTGTTGGCGTGCCCAGGCTAGCGGCCCCACGGCGATGCCAATGGCCCCGATCATGACCAAAGCCAAGGAGGGGTCCCATGCACCGGCTACATCCAGGAAGGCCAGTACTTTCACCGGATTGGTCATGCCAGCCAGGAGCAGGCCGATGCCGAACAGCAAGCCTGCAATGAATGCACTCAGTTTGATCACGTTCACCCCCCGAGCAGATGACGCACGATAAACACCGTGGCGAAACCACTGAACATGAAGCACGCGGTAGCGACCATCGATCGTGGCGAGAGACGCGATAGGCCGCAAACGCCATGTCCACTGGTGCAACCCGAGCCGTATCGTGTACCGATGCCCACCATCAAGCCGGCCAAGGAAAGTCCAAACCAGCCGCTCTTGAACTCAATTGGCGGCAGCGAGGAAAACAAACGCCATACAAGCGGGGCAATGGCCAGGCCCAGGAGAAAAAGTGCTTTCTCACTCACACCCTCACTCCCACGCTGCAAAAGACTGCCAATCAGACCACTGATACCGGCGATACGCCCGTTGAAGATAACGAAGAGACTGGCAGCCAGACCAATCAATGCGCCTCCTGCAAGAGACGACCAAGGAGTGAAGTTCAGCCAGTCGACGTTCATGAAGCCTCTCCGGAGCAAAGAGCGATTGAACAGAGGTGACACATCTGCGCCAGGTGATCGGTTGATCCGTTAGCCACGGCGGAAGTCTTCCAACAAGCCTGCAGAGGTTAGGGGCGGCAGGTTTGATCTTTGTCAAAAATAGTCGATCGAACGAAGTCTGACATGCAGTTGTGTGGACATCGCCCGATAACGAAATTATTGACCATGATCAATCTTTTGCCGGTCTCTACGGTGCAGTCTTGAGGATGTGCAGCGCACGGCTTTTTCACTGAAGGAGCAATAGCCGTCAAGGAGGTCGCGATAAAGCCGGAAGGCTTTGCGTGCTGTTTCTCAAAGCAATACGGAGGTCTTTATGATCATTGATATCACGGAGCAACCGGCAAGCCATTGCTGGGTCGTGTGCATGGATGCCTTGCAAGTGAACTTCAACAGTCTGTGCGAAGCACAGGCATTTGTGGGTCTACTCAAGGCACGTATCGAGGCCCCGCATATCTGGCCCAGTGTCGCTGACCTGGCAAAAGAACCCATTCGGATGCCTGAGCGGCAAATGGCTCGCGCCCATAACAAAGATATCAATGAGCAGGCATGGGGATTTCCTGACGGACATCGCGTGCGTAACTGACAAATATCAAATGACCGGAACAGGCATTGATCAATCTGTGACTCTGGTTCTGGATTGTAATGGCCGCGTGCCGAGGTGCCCCATGCCGCAGACTCAACGTTTACTCTTGATCGCCCCTCCAGCCATGACTCGTACCCCGTCCTTCGACAGGGCTGCAGCGTTGGCGCTGGCGATGCAATTACCCTTGCACGTCGTGGCGTTCGACTATTCACAGGCCCTGTCGGTGGCAGGGCTGTTCGCCCCTGAGCAATTCGATTTGGCTCGAGACGGCTATCTGCACACCCATCGCCAATGGCTCGCCGACCAGGCCGCATTGATGAGGAAACATGGGGTGCAGGTCACTACCGAGGTGATGTGGGTGCAAGATCCCTACGAGGAGATCCTGACCTTTATCAACGAGATGCCGCTGAAACTCATCATCAAGGATGCTCAGGAAGAATCGGCGTTCAAGCGCGTATTTTTTACCCCGCTGGATTGGCAGTTGCTGCGTGACTGTCCTGTACCGGTGCATCTGGTGACCACGCCGCTCAATGCTCGACCGCATAAGGTACTGGCCATCATTGATGTGTTTCGCGATGAGGATCAGGGCCATGTGCTTAACGACCAGATTATCGACGCAGCCTCGAAACTGGCGGCGATCTGCGATGCCAGCCTTGACCTGCTGCACGTTTATGACTGGACGTCCGCATACGTTCACGACATGGGTTTTGGCGCGTTGCCTTTGGCAACCGGGATATACGAAATGTTGGGCGCGGCCCAACTTGAAGCCTTTGCAGCCATCGCTGAGCGCCACGGCGTGCCACCGCAGCGCAGGCACTTCATCGAAGGTGCTCCGGTGCCGAGCATCTGTGAATTTGTTGGCAAGAACCATACCGATGTCATCGTCATGGGTACGGTGCAGCACAAGGGCTTGAGCAAACTGCTGGGCACCACGGCCGAGCAACTTCTGCACCGGGCGCCCTGCAGTTTGCTCGCGATCAAACCACAAAAAATGCTGCAATCCTGACGCTGAACGGAGGTGTGTGATGGGAAATTACCAACGTTTTCTATTGATCGCCGATCAATCTTTGCATGAGTCACCTGCACAACAGCGCGCGGTTGCATTGGCCATGGAAGCAGGGGCTGTACTGGATGTACGAGTCTTTGTCGAACCTGCGCCGGTGATTCATTATTTTGAAGAACAGGTCGACGATGCACAGCAACAGCGTTATGTGCGTCGCTACCGTCGCTGGGAAGCCGAAGAACTGGACCGGCTCAGCGACCTGGGTTTACAGGCAACGGTTAAAGCCGTCTTCACTACCCATCCGTTGCTGGATATTTTGAAGACGGTCGAGAATCTCAAACCCGACCTGTTGATCAAGGATGTCACCCTTGAGCCAGCGCTCAAGCGGGTATTCATTACGCCACTTGATTGTCACTTGTTGCGTGAATGCCCGATCCCCGTGCATCTGGTCAACCAGGTTCGCTACAGCTTGCCGCACAGGGTTGTTGCGGCAGTGGACCCATTCGATCCTTCGACACAAATAAGCGGATTGAACGATACGATCATTCAGACTGCGAACGCCTTGGCCCTGCAATGCGATGCGCCGTTACACCTGCTGTACGCCTATGATTTGTCGCCCGTTTTCAATAGCGACGCACCACTGGCCGGGGGAGGGTGGGGCGTGGACCTGATCGAGGAACTGCGTCAATCCTTGCACCAGGCGTTTATCGCACTGGCGCAGCGCTATAGCGTACCGCCAGAGCGTCGGCATTTCGTCATGGGGTTGCCGGTGCCGGTTATCAGTGAGTTTGTCGAGCAATACCTGGCTGATGTCGTGGTAATGGGCACGGTGCACCGTACGGGTTTTGACCGGCTGATTGGCAGCAACACAGAGCGCGCGCTGTACTCCGTGCCTGGCAGCATTCTGGCGGTCAGGGCCAAACGCTGACGTATCCATAAGCGGTTTGCGTCAAATATTTCCGTCACCCGGAGATTTATCATGAGCCTGTATCAACGCTTGTTGCTGATCATCAATCCGGTACTGCGTCATTCCCCAGCCGTGAGTCATGCAGCATCCCTGGCCAAGGCCTGCGGGGCGAGTTTGCATATCACCGCGCTGATCCCTTCGTTCAAATGGTTGTCGCTGCTTGAGGAGGGCGATCGAACATTGGCTCGCGAACGATACCTGCAGGACCATCGCGACTGGCTTGAGTCTCAGGCTGAGAGTGTGCGAGGCCGGGGAATTGAGGTGACCACGCAAGTGGCATGGGCTGAGGATCTGAAGCAAGACATTATCGATCACGTGACGGATATGCAGCCCGACTTGTTGATCAAGGAAATTGACCATGCGTCAAGGCTCAAGCGGGCCTTTTTCACGCCTTTGGACTGGCATTTGTTGCGACACTGCTCGGCACCGGTTTATCTGATGGGTAACACCGGCTTGAACCTGCCTGGCAGAGTTGTCGCGGCTGTCGAAGTATCGGATGTCGAGTCAGCCGGCGACGAACTGAATGAACAAATCATCAAGCAAGCTTGCAATCTCGCCATGCAGTGCAATGCCGAATTGCATTTGCTGTACGCCTGCGATATTTCGGCCGATTTTCTGGCGGACATGGACGGTCTCACGCTCGCTGACCTGACCAAAGCGCTTCGACGAGACCTGGAAAAGTCTTTCCTTCGCCTGGCAGATCAGTTCGGCGTGCCTGCGGATCGTCGGCATTTCATAGACGGTCATCCGGTCAAGGTTTTGTGTGAGTTCGCTGATGAACACAACGTGGATGTGATCGTAATGGGCAGGGTCCAGTCCAAGGGATTAAACAAGCTCCTGGGCAGCACGACCGAGCATATTCTGTATCAAGCGCCATGCTGCGTGTTGGCGGTTTAGAGCGAGCTTGTAGAGCGCCGATGCGAACGGGTGGCAACTATTTGCGTTTCCAGTATTTCTGCATTTCCAGAAACAGGAAGGAGGCTGTCCAGGTAATGAGTACCAGCCCGGTCAGCGCTTGCAGCCCGGTCAAATACTTGATGTCGCCCACGGGTGAAATATCGCCGAAGCCGATCGTCGTGTACGTCGTGAAGGAAAAGTAGACGCAATCCATCAGTGAACCGTCGAAGCTGCCCGTCAGAGTGCCCCATTTACCAGCGTGCACCATGAGGTAGTAAACCAATGCAAAGCACCAAACCTCTGTCGCGTGGGCAACCAGGGCGCCGAATACGCCAACGACAATCCTGAAGCGGCTCCACAACTTGAGCCGGGGCAGCCAATCGTTCAGTCGTAGCAGGCATTCGTAGTGGATCACGACAACGATGATGACCACCAGCATATTGATCAGGGTGACCGCCAACATGGCAAAGCTCCAGGGAGAAGGGGCGGATAGTCGGGGGCACGCTGCATGGCATATGCGCGCTGTGTAGCGATTCCAGTGATTCCTTTCACCTAGCCGCCGCACCGGGTCCAGTGGTCAATGTATTTCTACAGCAGAAAACCGAAAAAAGGTTGAGCTGAATCAACCATGGATGGACTAGCGAGGGCGAATCGGTGCATTTCTCCGGCTGCTGATTCGTTGATAAAAGTCATGTCCCCCTCGGCGTAACGCCAAATAATCGAATGGCAACCATGACCCAGGGCGAGGTATGTGATGCTCAAGCTCAAACGCATTCTATTGATAGCTCCCAGCGAAATGAGCCATACCCCGGCGTTCGAGCGTGCACATGCGTTGGCATGTGCAACCGGTGCGTTGTTGCACATTGTAGCGTTCGATTATGTCCAGGCATTGGCCGTAGCCGGTTTGCTGGACCACGATGCGATGGCCCAGGCACGAGAAGGCTATTTACAGGTGCACCGTCATTGGCTGGAACAGCAAGCCCGTTTTTACAGGTGCGGCGGCCTTCAGGTGAGTACCGAGGCGGTTTGGGCCCGGTCGAGTCTGACCAACCTGCTGGAGTACATAAGTGACTTCCATCCGGACCTGGTAATCAAGGACGCCCATCACGTGCCAGCACTCGACCGCGTCTTTCACCGGCCTCTTGATTGGCGGCTGTTGCGCGAATGTCCTGCCCACTTGCATTTAGTGACCAGTGCCAGAAACCCCAAACCGTTGAAAATCCTGGCCTCGATCGATTTGTCCCATCTCGAGGAGCTGACTCAGGGCTTGAATGACCGAATTGTCGATCTGGCCTCAACTCTGGCGGCCAGTTGTGGCGCCGAACTGCACTTGCTTAACGTCAGTCGCTGGTCAGAGATCAGCGATGCACCGAGGAGTGTGCCGACAGTCAGCCTTGATGACAGTTTGCGGGACGCCATTGAGGATGCCCAGCAAGAGGCTTTCGACGTGCTTGCCGAACGCTATTGCATCAAGGATGCACATCGACATTTGTTGTCGGGTACGCCCCACAAGGTCATCGGGTTGTTTGCTCACCAGCATGACTTCGACATGCTGGTACTGGGCACGGTCTATCACCCAGGGCCCGACCGGTTTATCGGCGACACCGTTGAACGCCTGTTAAACCGGGCACCGTGCAGTCTGGTGATCGTCAAACCGGTCACTCCATACGGTTGAACGAGACCCCCATCGAGCCCGCAGTTGATAAAAATCAACTGACCCTGGGCCAAAAGGAGCGATCAATAGCGCTCCTCTGAATGTTCAAGGGCAACGGCCATGCGAATCACATTTCTAGGTGCCGCGGGTACGGTCACGGGTAGCAAGTATCTGCTGGAACATGGCAACCAACATGTGCTGGTCGATTGCGGTCTGTTCCAGGGCTACAAGCAATTGCGACTGCACAATCGCGACCCGTTCCAGCTTCCGGTCAGCGACCTCGATGCCATTGTGCTGACCCATGCCCATCTTGATCACAGCGGCTATCTGCCCGTGCTGGTGCGCAATGGATATCGCGGCCCGGTATACGCCACGCCCGCCACCTGTGAATTGGTGAAAATCCTGCTGTTGGACAGTGGTCGCTTGCAGGAAGAAGAAGCGGAGTTTGCCAACCGGCATGGCTTCTCGAAGCACAGCCCGGCGCTGCCGCTTTACACCGAGCAAGATGCTGAGCGAGCCCTGAAACTGTTGCGGCCCGTGGAATTGCACCACAGCGTTAAAATCCTCCCGGACATGTCCCTCCTGTTTCGTGGCGCCGGGCATATTTTGGGAGCCGCCACAGTAGAAGTTAAAGCCGGCGGCCTGGCCCTGGTGTTTTCAGGAGATTTGGGACGTCCGGACGATCCATTGATGTTTGCTCCCGAAAAGGTCGAGGAGGCGGATTATCTGCTGGTGGAGTCTACCTACGGTGACCGTCAACATCCGGTCGAGGCGCCACAGTCGCAATTGGCCGACATCATCACCCGCACGGCACTGCGCCGAGGGATAACCCTTGTGCCATCCTTCGCGGTCGGGCGCGCTCAACTGCTGATGTATCACCTGTATCAGTTGAAGCGCAAAAGGGCGATTCCCGATATTCCAATCTACCTCAACAGTCCGATGGCCACCGACGTCACATTGTTGTACCAGCGCTTCCGGAACGAGCACAGGTTATCCCTGGAAGACTGCGAGGGCATGTGCCATGTGGCGCAATTCGTCCACACGGTCGATGAGTCGAGAGCGCTTGATCAGCAACGCACCCCGGCGGTGATTATTGCGGCCAGTGGCATGGCGACAGGAGGGCGGGTGGTCCATCACCTCAAGGCACTGGCTCCCAATCCGATTAACACACTGTTAATGCCTGGCTTCCAGGCCGGTGGCACCCGTGGTGCGCAAATTGTTGCCGGCGTCTCTTCGGTGCGTATCCACGGCAAGGACGTGCCGATCCGCGCCGAAGTGGTACCGATGCAAACACTGTCCGCACACGCCGACGCTGATGAAATCATGCAGTGGCTGCGTGGGTTCAAACGACCGCCAAAACATACCTTTGTCGTCCATGGGGAACCTAACGCGTCGGATGTGCTGCGCCGGCGCATCAGTCTGGAGTTGGGGTGGTCGGTGTCGGTGCCGGAGTATCGCGACAACGTGGAACTCTCTAGCGATGACTTCATTGCAAGTTGATCAAGTGAATCCCAAAAGCCACCGCCGTTTGCAGCAGCGTCGCCAACAAGTCAAGAAGCTGGGACTCAGCTTGGCGGAGGTTGATTCAGATCAAACGGTATTTTTCAGTGAGCGCCATTGTTTTGATAAAGATGGTGAGAGATTCAGTCATGTCAAACCACAAGCTTTTCAGCCGGTGTCAGGCAATTCAGGGCTGGAGCAAGGCAACGGCACACAAATACCTGCACCGGACGGGCACCCTTTCGTGGAAACGCGAGGCAACCCTCTTGCTGTCGGTCTCGATGGTGTTGATGGCGGGCTACTCAACAGTGTTTAACTTCGCTTCTCACGCGATGCGGGATCTGGTCGACACTTGCACCTTGCGATTAGAAATCGAGTTTGCAAATGCTGAAATAGAGTCCCTTCCAGAAGCCCTGCCTCGATCATTGTGCGAGTGCGTGGCACATTCGCTTCTCGACAAAAACGGCATGGTGCGCCTGGCCATGCTCAACAAGCACTTGCTTGATCCGATGGCCCTGGAACCGGTGACGGGAAAGGACGAGGAGGCCTGCATCAACGCCCTGTGGCTGCCTGATATCGAACTGGCAAAGGGAGAGGCGATTTGAGCCGGCGAGCCATGCAGGCTGACACCGGGACGCAAGATGTGCGAGGTGAAGTGATCTTTCGCCTTGGCTTGCCTGAGAAGGAGCATCCCAGCGTACAGCGCTTGTCATGGGACGGGGCGGCGCTCGGTGTAAAGCAATGAATGAGCGGCGAGTCACGGCACCAGCACGATCGCACCGTTGAATTGACCACTGCGCAATAGCGCCAGTGCCTGATTCGCATCCTCAAGGGAAAACCGGGTGGTGTCGCAGTGCACGTGGGTGTGTTGAAGTTCTTTGAAGAATGCTGTGCCATCGTTACGGGTCAGATTAGCCACCGATCGTACACTGCGCTCGCCCCAAAGCAGCCGATAAGGAAAGGCCGGGATGTCACTCATATGGATGCCGGCGCAAATCACGCAGCCGCCCTTGACGGTGACGGCGAGCGCCAGCGGCACCAGCGCACCGGCCGGAGCAAAAATCAGGCTGGCATCGAGCAGGTGAGGGGGAGGCTGGTCCGACGAACCGGACCATTTCGCGCCCAGGGACAGGGCATACGCCTGTCCTTGCGTGTCATCCGGACGAGTGAAGGCGTACACCTCCTGACCGCGTCCCCGTGCGACTTGAATGGCCAGATGCGCTGCAGCGCCAAAGCCATAGAACCCGAGATGGCGCGCGCCTTGTGCCATTTGCAAAGCGCGAAAGCCAATTAGCCCGGCACACAGCAGCGGTGCCGCTTCAATATTGGAAAGGGCCTCAGGGATAGAAAAACAGAAGCGTTGATCGGCCACGACGTATTCGGCGTATCCACCGTCCAGATGGCATCCGGTGAACCGGGCCTGATCGCAAAGGTTTTCCCGCCCGGCCTGACAGAACGAGCAATGCCCACACGTCCAGCCAAGCCACGGAACGCCTACCCGTTGGCCGATGCGCTCGGGGTCTGCATGGCTGCCCACAGCGACAACTTCACCGACGATTTCATGCCCCGGAACACGCGGCAGCACCGCTTGTGGCAATTCTCCGTCCACCAGGTGCAAATCCGTGCGGCAGACACCGCAGGCCAGGACTTTGATCAACAGTTGGTTGGCACTGGGTGCCGGGATGGGGCGGTCTTGCAATTGCAGCGGCTGACCGCACGAGTGTAAAACCATGGCGCGCATAGGATGACCGGGATCAACAGGCAGGAGGGCGATGGCAGCCGGCAATCAACTGCTTGAGGCCTTCTGGATTAAGGATTTTGACCTCACGGCCTGAAATTTCTACGAGTGCCTGATCCCGCAAATGTGCGATGCCTCGGCAAATGGTTTCCAAGCGCAGCCCCAGGTAGGAGCCGATTTCCTCGCGGCGCATTTTCAACACGAACTCCGTCGATGAATAGCCACGGGTTTTCAAACGTTGCGACAGGTTCAGCAGGAAGGCTGCCAGACGCTCGTCCGAGCTCATGTTGCCCAGCATCATCAGCATGTCGTGATCACGCACGATTTCCCGACTGAGGATTTTGTTGAAGCTGTGCTGCAGCGAAGGCAGCTCATGGGCAAGTTCTTCCAGGTGAGCAAAGTGGATAGGGCAGACCTCGCTGTCTTCAAGGGCAACGGCATTGCACGCATGCAGGTCCGTGCTGATAGCGTCCAGACCGAGCATTTCGCCGGGGATCTGGAACCCGGTGACTTGTTCGCGGCCATCGACCGACAAAAAGCTGGTCTTGAACGAGCCGATGCGTACCGCATAAAGCGAGCGCAACGGATCACCTGCCCGGTAAAGCGCCGCGCCCTTTTTGACTTTGAAGCGTTGCACGATCAATGTGTCCAGACGCTCGACTTCCTGGCTGGTCATCCCGATGGGCAGGCACAACTCCATCACACTGCAGTTTGAGCATGCAGCCTTAAGGTAAGGGGGTTGCAGAGGGCGAACGTCTGGCATGGGAAGTGAAGCCATTTGGGAGGTTTCATTAAGGATAGGCGGCGTGATGTCTGACACGTACCGGATTCTCCGGATTGCCGGTGTAACAGACGAACGGGGCATTCTTGCTGCCAGCCCGATTTCCCTTGCCATGGCGGCGCGCAATGCGAACTTGCCGTTGTGCAATGTACCCGCCCGTCACCCACTTGAAAGCCCGACCTGCATAACCGGCACTAACCCGAGGCCGCGTTGTCAGTTATTGGCGCCTGTAGCGACGAGGACCGTCACTGATAGCGGCACGTCATGCACTTGGTGTTTCGCCCGTTGGGCAAACGCTCGCGATGGATTGCGTCCTGGACCGACTCTTTCTTAACGAGCAACTTTTTATGGGTTTTTTTCTCGATCCGCGTCATGACATCGACGCCGCGTTATTAAGCTACCGCCGGCTGTTTTGGTCATTGGCACTGTTCAGTGGCGTGATCAACCTGTTGGTGCTGGTGCCGTCGCTCTACATGATGCAGGTGTACGACCGGGTCCTTACCAGCCGTAACGAAACCACTTTGTTCATGCTTACTTTGATCGCGCTGGGTCTGTTCATGTTCAGCGCCTTGATCGAGTGGGTTCGTGGCGCGGTGATGATTCGCATGAGCGCGGGGCTCGACGAAGCCTTGAGCGAACGGCTTTTCGACGCTGCTTTCGCCCGCAGCCTTCGCGAGCACGATGCCAACCCTGCCCAGGTACTCATCGATCTGGCGACGCTGCGGCAGTTGATCACCGGCCAGGGTCTGATTGCCTTGCTCGACGCACCATGGTTGCCGATCTTTTTGCTGGTAGCCTTCATCTTTCACCCATGGTTTGGCGTGCTGACGCTGGTTCTGGCCCTGATCCTGATCGGCCTGGCTCTGTGGGGGGAATGGGCGACCCGCACACGCCTGGACGAAGCCAATCGGCTGGGTGTGCAGTCGTCGATTTATCTCAACAGCACGTTCCACAATGCCGAAGTCATCCAGGCCCTGGGCATGCTCGGGCCATTGCGTCAGCGCTGGAGCCTGCTGCAGCAGCGCATCGTTGCGGCCCAGGCCCATGCCAGTGACCGCAGCGCGCGTATCACGTCGACGACTCGTTTCGTACGCATTTCCGGGCAATCGCTGGCCCTGGGGCTCGGCGCGCTGTTGGTGCTCGAAGGTCAATTGTCGGCGGGCATGATGATCGCCATGTCGCTGCTATTGGGGCGCGCCCTGGCCCCCGTGGAAATCGCCATCGGCTCGTGGAAGCAATTCAACTCCGGCCGCCAGAGTTATCAACGCCTCAGTCAACTCCTTGTCCGGCATCCAGGCGAGCGCCTGCGCATGCCGTTGCCACCGCCTACGGGCGCAGTGCGTGTGGAGCAGATGTATGTCGGCCCGCCCGGTGCCTCGCAACCGATCCTGCGGGGGATCAACTTCAACCTGGTCAGAGGTGACGTGCTCGGCGTTGTCGGGCCGAGCGCCAGTGGAAAGTCAACACTGGCCAGGGCGCTGGTCGGGGTCTGGCCAGCCATGGGCGGGTCGGTGCGCCTCGATGACGCCGAGATCAGCCAATGGTCTCACGACGCCCTGGGTCCGCACCTCGGCTACTTGCCACAGGACATAGAGCTGTTCGACGGCACGGTGGCCGACAATATTGCCCGCTTCGGTGAGCAGGACGCCGACAAGATCATCGCGGCAGGGCGTCATGCTGGCATACACGAGATGATCCTGAGGTTCCCCAAGGGTTACGACACGCCGCTGGGCCCCGGCGGGCTCGGATTGTCCGGGGGACAGAAACAGCGCCTCGGCCTGGCCCGGGCACTCTATGGGCTCCCTTCGCTGATCGTGCTCGATGAGCCCAACTCCAACCTCGATGAAGCCGGGGAGCTGGCGCTGGTCCAGGCGATCGGTGCGCTCAAGACTGCTGGCAGCACCGTGGTGCTGATTACACATCGGCCTAGTGTACTGGCGGTGGTTGACCACATCCTCGTGCTCAAGGACGGCACACAACAAGCATTCGGTCCACGGGATCGAGTGCTCAAGGCATTGCTTGCGGGGCCGAGACCGGTAGCGATCAAGGAGGCTGGCGAAGATGCATGATCTGACCCCAGGCACACAGATGTATAGCGAACAACGATCGATCGTACGTAATAAACCGATGCTGCCAAGTGCCAATACCGACGCGGGCAGCGCGGCACGATATGGCGTGGGCTTCCTCGCCCTGGCATTGGGTGGCTTCCTGCTCTGGGCCTGCCTGGCGCCGCTCGACCAGGGTGTCGTGGGCAGTGGCACCGTGGTAGTGGCGGGCGAACGCAAAGCGGTGCAGTCGTTGGTCGGTGGCGTGGTGGAAAAACTGCTGGTCAGTGATGGCGACCGCGTCACCCAAGGGCAGTTGCTGGTGCAACTCAACACGGTGCAAGCGCAGTCACAACTGGACGTGACCCGGGGCAAACTGCTTAATGATCGCAGCGTCGAGGCTCGCTTGATTGCCGAGCGCCTGGGCACCGCCGAGATCCAATGGCCCGCGGATTTGCTGGAGCACGCCGAAGAGCCGCGGCTCAAGGCCGCCATGGCCTTGCAGAGTCAGTTGTTTGCGACCCGCCGTGCAGAACTGGCCAGTCGCTTGCAGATCATCGAACACGAAACCGCTGCATTGCAGCAGCAACTGATCGGATATGAAGGCGTCAAGCGCAACTACGAAACGCAGATGCGCTTCCAGCAGCAGGAGCTGGAAGGCCTGCGTGTTTTGGCACAAGAGGGCTACTTCCCGCGCAACAAACTCTTTGAGGCCGAGCGCAACGCCGCCCAATTGGCCGGGCAGATCGCCTCCGTAATAGGTGATGTCGGCAAGACTCGCCAGTCGATCAATGAAGGTCGGCTCAAGACCTTGCAGGCGCAGCAGGAGTTTCGCCGCGATGCCGAAATCCAGCTCAGTGAAGTCTCCGCCGAGGCGTCAGCTTATGCCGATCAGATCAGTGCCTTTGAGTTTGAAGTCGAAAACGGTGCGATCCGCGCACCGGTTTCCGGGCAGGTCATGGACGTGAGCGTTCATACGATTGGCGGCGTTGCCCAGGCGGGACAAACCCTGATGCAGGTGGTGCCATTGGATGCGCCGATGGCGATCACCGCACGTTTCGAGCCGTTGATGGCCAACAAGTTGCGTCCGGGGCTGCCGGTGCACGTGCATTTCACGGCGCTGCAACGGGTGGATACCCCTACTGTCACCGGTACGGTGACTACGGTGTCGGCGGACCAGTTGATCGATGAACAGACTCACCAGCCGTACTTTTCCGCCAAGGTCGAAATGCCTGCGGATACCATTGTGTCGCTACAGGCCGCCGGCCTGCCAGTGCGGCCGGGCATGCTTGCCGATGTCACGGTGGTCACGGGCGAGCGCACCTTGATGAACTACCTGATGAAACCTTTGCGCGAACGCTTGCTCGCAGCCTTCAAAGAGGAATGAGCAGCTATCCTCGTCTTTTCGAACGCCACACATTCCGGTAGGAGCGCAATGCTGTTCACTTAACAGATAGTGCGAACAGCAAGCTCCCTCGCCACAGATACGGTGTTCGTCCTTAAGTGAACAGCATTACGGCAGGAGTGGGCCTGCCCGCGAAAGCGGTGGCTCAGCTTGCATCCATGCTGGCTGTGCCACCGCCTCGCGGGCAGGCTTGCTTACTCAGGCGGTGAAATCGCTGGCGTGCAGCTCCTTGACACCCAGCAGTTCGAATTCGAACTCGGGGGTGGCGTCGGCGTCGACACTGCCGTAGAGAATGCCATCGGCAAAGCGCACTTGGCCGGTGGCATTGGCAGGGTCGAAAGCGTTGCTGCCGATGAAGGTGAAGGCATCGATAGTGCCGGTCAACGGGTTGGCGTCCAGGCCGGAGAAGTCCAGATGATCGCCTTCGATGCTCTTGAAGCCGTTGAGCACATCACGCAAAGCACCGACGCCCATGTCCGACAGCGCACCAAATGCGTAGGTATCCGCGCCAGTGCCACCGGTGAGATTGTCGGTGCCTGCACCGCCGATCAACCGATCATCGCCGGAACCACCCACGAGCGTGTCATTGCCCGCACCACCGTTCAGGACGTTCGCGGCGCTGTTGCCCGACAGACTGTCTGCGTAGGCACTTCCTGTCAGGTTTTCGAAGAACTTCAAGGTGTCGAGTCCTGACCCACCGGTGTTTTGTTGCGTTGAGGTCGAGAGGTTGGCGGTGACACCGGACAGAGCGCGTTCAAAAGACACGGTGTCATTTCCCTCGCGCCCGTCCAGTACGTTGTTGCCGGCTGCGGCGAACAGCGTGTTGTCCAACGCGTTGCCCGTGCCATTGGCGGCGCCCGGGCTCTCGACGTACAGATTCTCGACATGGGCACCAAGGGTATAGGCCCCCAGACTGCTGCGCACAGTGTCGACCCCTCCGGGCAACACGTTGCCTTGGGTCTCGATTACGTTGTCGCCGGCGTTGTCGACATAGTAAGTGTCGTTGCCATCGCCACCACTCATGCTGTCGGCCTCTGCGCCACCATTGAGCACGTTGGCGGCGGCATTGCCGGTGATGAAGTTGCGCAGCGCGTTACCGCTGCCATCGATATCCGAGACACCGGTGAGCACGAGGTTCTCGAGATTGGCGCCCAGAGTCCAGCTGACTGATGCCTTGACCGTATCGATCTGCGAGGCCGAGGTGTTGGTTTCCACCACGCTGTCGGACGCGTTGTCGACCAGATAGATGTCATTACCATCGCCACCGGTCATGGAGTCGGCGCCCAAGTCGCCATCCAGTGTGTCATTGCCCGAACTGCCCACCAGGGTATCGGCCTGGTCAGTACCGGAGATCATGCCGCCCTGGTTCTGGGCATTGTCGAAAATGTCCTGAACACTATTGTTGTCGTCCGGGTTGCCTTCAAAGCCAAGGTCTGCGGCGATGTAGTCGGCCAGGCGCTGGCCGACGATTTCCGCCGATTCCTCGTGCAGGTGCCACACATCATCGGGGTACACCAGCGGATCGACTTCGTAGCGCAAGGGCAGGTCGGTGTAGTCCACCGCCAGTTTGACGTCGGCGCGTTCGGTGGCAATGGCTTCCTGAACGGCGCGAACATAGCCTACGCCCTCGACGATGGAGGCTATCTTTTCTTCGGAATAGCCCCGGGCACGTGCCGCATCCTCCTGATAGTGGCCGGTTTCCATCATGTACACGTTGAAGTTGCCGAACTGAGCGTGCAGGTAGTCGAACACCTTCAGGGTGGCGTCCTTGTAGGCAGTGGCCGCCGCTGTTTTGTCCGTGGCACGGGCAATCTCCTGGGCAGCTTCCTCGCCCTGGCCCCAAATGATGCCCATGGTGACGTTATCGATCGATTGCAGTTCGGCGAGCTGGTCCCCCAGCAACGCGACGGCACGCAACAGTGCAGGCCCTGGTTGGTTGGTGTCAGTCAACCACCAGCACAACTTGAGCTCCTCGGCGCTGAGGGTCGACAGGCCGTTGACCGTACTACCTCCCACCGCGATGTCGATGCCGTTGCCGTCGGCGTCGGTGAACTGGCTGCGGACGTCATAGGGGGTGTAGCGGTCCAGGTCTTTGACCAGCATCGAGGTGCCAGACTGGTCGTCATCCTCTGTCATGCGCAGCAGGCGCGCATTGGATTGACCCAGCGTGGGCAGGTAGAGAATGTCCTGTTGGGCGCGCTCGCCAAACACGAAGTCGCTGGCGGAGAGGGTGTTGAGGTAGTTGCCGTTGAGGGCGATTTCAAAACGGTTGCCATCGGCATCCGCGTCGGCGGATTTGATGTAGGTCTTGTCGCCGGCCGCGTTGAGGGTCATGTACAGCGTGTGATTGCTGCCATCGCCGAGACCGAGAAAGCCCAGGCCAGACACATCGATCTTGTCGACGCCAGCAGTGAAGTCATAGATCGTGTCGGTGGCCGTGATGCCGCCGGCGTCGTAATCGCGGTAACTGTCGAGCGCGTTGGTGTAGCGGAAGGTGTCAGCCCCGTCGCCGCCATACAGCGAGTCGCGTCCGGCACCACCGTCGATGATGTCTGCCCCGGTGCCAGCCTTGATCGTGTCATTGCCACCGTTGCCCAGGATCAGGTCAGCACCTGCCGTGCCGTTGAGCGTATCGGCATTAACGGTGCCGACAAGGGTACTGGCTGGCGCATCAGCCACCGTCAAGGCGAAGCTGTCGCTGACCGAGGCACCTGAAGGATCAGTGGCCTTGACCAGTACGCTGTAGTTTCCCGCCGCCGTGCTGATCGGCGTGCCGCTGAACGTCAGGCTGGTAGCATTGAAGGTCAGCCATGCGGGCAGGGGGCTTGCGTCGGCGAGGGTCGCGGTATAGACCAACACATCCTGGTCGGCGTCGGTGAAACTGTTCTGGGTCACGGTGTAATTGAACGGCGTGCTTTCGGTGGCGTTCTGGTCGAGCAGGGGAATGGCCACCACTGGCACCGCATTGCCTGGGGGGGTCTGGTCGGCGAAGACAAAATGACTCGCCGTCAGGCTGCTCACCAGATTGCCCGCCATCGACAATTCAAAACGATTGCCATTGGCGTCGACGGTCAGATCCTTGAGGTAAGTACGATTGGTCGACGCACTGTAGGTCAGTTGCAGCGTACCGTTCAGACCATTGCCCAGCGCCGTGTAGCCGAGCGCCGAGACATCGATCTTGTCGGCGGTCACATCGAAATCGAGGATCTGGTCGCTGACGCTCGTGGAACTGGTGCGGTAACTGTCGAGTTTCGAGGTATAGCGAAACACATCCGCACCCGCGCCGCCGGTGAGCTTGTCCACTCCGGTGCCACCGATCAGGATGTCATTGCCCGCGCCACCATTAAGCGTGTCGTTACCTGCGCCACCGAGCAGTTGCTCGTTGGCTGCGGTGCCAGTCAGGGTGTCGTTGTTCGGGGTGCCATTGATCACCGTGGGGCCCGCGGGTACGTCCTGAACGGCGAGGGTGAAGCTGTCGCTGACGGTGGCGTTGCTGCCATCGCTCGCGGTGACCTGGATGGAGTAAGTGCCTGACGCGGTGTCGCTGGGTGTGCCACTGAACGTACGAGTGGCGGCATCGAATGTCAGCCAACCGGGCAGGGCGCTGCCATCGGCCAGCTTGGCGGTGTAGCTGAGGCTGTCGTTATCCGGATCGGTGAAGCTGGTGGCCGGGACCACGTAACTGAACGGTGTACTTTCGGTCGCGTTCTGATCCAGCAGCGGCGTGGCCAGCACCGGCGCCTGGTTGGTTGGTGACGACGTGGCGAAGACGAAGTTGGCGCTGGTCAGTTTGTCGAGGTAGTTGCCGGCCAGCGTCACCTCAAAACGGTTGCCATTGGCGTCCGCAGTCAAGGACTTGATGTAAGTCTTGGTGCCGGCGCTGTTGAGCACAAGGTACACGGTGTTGTTCTTGCCATCCCCCAGGCCGGTAAAGCCGATGGCCGACAGGTCGATTTTGTCGGTGCTGACATCAAAATCGGTGATCAGGTCGCTAAGGTTGGCACCGCCGGTGTTGTAGTTGCGGTAACTGTCCAGGCGATTGGAGAACACAAAAGTATCCGCCCCGGCGCCACCGGTGAGGCTGTCCATCCCGGCGCCGCCGTCGAGCTTGTCGTCGCCCGCGCCACCACTGAGATTGTCGTTTCCTGCAAGGCCGAGCAGGGTGTCGGCCGAATCGCTGCCTAGCAACGCGTCGCTGGCGCTGGTGCCGGTGACCACCCGATTGAAAATGAAGTTGCTGGCGGTCAGGGTGCTGGCGAGGTTGCCCGAAAGAATCAACTCGAAGCGATTGCCGCTGGCGTCGGCATCGTAGTCCTTGATGTAGGTGCGGTCGTTGCTGGCGCTGTAGCTGACCTGCAGGGTGCCACCACGGCCATTACCCAGGCCGGTGAAGCCCAGGCCCGCCAGGTCGATCTTGTCCTGGGTGACGTCGAAGTCGGTCACAGTGTCATCAAAGCTTGTGCTTGCATTGCGGTAGCTGTCGGACTGAGCGGCGAAACGGAACGTATCGGCGCCAGTACCACCGGTGAGTTTGTCGATGCCCGCACCGCCCACCAGAATGTCGCCACCGGCCCCGCCATTGATCGTATCGTTGCCGGCGCCGCCGTAGAATATCTCGCTTTCGGCGCTGCCCAACAGAATGTCGTTGCCAGCCGTACCTTGCACAGTGGTCATCGGCACCGTGTCGCTGACGTAGCTACCGTCACCATAGATCAACGTGGCACTCTTGCTGGTGTGACTGATGGTATTGCCGATGATTGCATTGCGATCCGTGCCGTCTTCATTGCGTTCAGCAACACCGTAGGTCGAGAGAGTGCTGCCGCTGATGATATTGCCCTGGATGGTGTTGTCGCTGCCGTTGAAGTACTTGCCTGACACGCCCAGGGTGTCGTCGTAGGACTGGATGATGATTTCCGGTACGGGGCCGCCCAGTGAATTGTTGTGGAGCGTGTTGTCGATGATTTCAACGTGGTTACTGCCGTAGATGCGAACCCCGGCGCTGGCATTGTCGTGAATATCGACACCGCTGACCGTCACCTCGCTGGACATCTTGATCAGCACCCCTTCGGCGCCGTTGCCGTACACCTCGCCACCGGTAATGGTGATGTTGCTGGGGGAGGGGATGTCCTCGCTGCCGCGCTGCACCACGATGCCATTGCCACCGTTGTTGTAGGCAATGTTATTGGTCAGGGTGAAGTCGTGGGTACTGGTAACGACGTTGAAACCGTGCCGGTCGTTGTCGTAGGCGATGTTGTTTTCAAAGGTACTGTCGCTCAGGAAATCAGCGACGAAGCCGTCCAGGCCATTGCCGTGGGACACGCTGTTCTTGATGACCATGTTGACGGTCTGCTCGTGGGGGTCGAAACCGTACCCGGAGCAATCCTTGATTTCGACACTGTCGAGGGTGACGTTGGAGTCGTAGCCTTCTTCGCCGGGAATGAAGCCGTTGAACCAACCATCGATCTTGCCCGTTGTATTGTCACGATTGCCATCAATGGTTAGGTTGCTGACGCCAAAGTCATGGGTTTCTTCGCCATAAGCGGAGCGAATAACCCCCGTGATCTTGGTATCTGAGCCGTCAGCCACTTTGACGTTGGTGACGCCCATGCCGTCGCCGTACAGGTAGACGTTGCTCTTGAGCATCAGGCATCCGTCAGAGGGTTCCGCGCCACCGGAAACGATATAGGTCCCGGTTGGCATATACACCTGGCCACCACCCGCGGCCGCCGCGGCATCAATCGCACGCTGTATTGCGGCCGTGTCGTCAGTAATCCCATCGCCTATGGCGCCAAAACTTTGTACGTTGAAAATCATAAACTTATCTCCGTATCAGTCTAAACCGCAGCGGACGCCAATATTCCATCGACGAACAGCTTGTTTGGACTAGGAGACGCACGAAAGTTGTGACCGCATATCGGAAGGTCGTCAAAAAACAGATATTACTGATCAGTGGCTTGAACGGTCTTTTATGGAATCAACGTTATTTTGACTCTCGACGTGTCCTTATAGGGGACGACCCAGTCAGAAACATTATTTAACATAATATACATTATGCGTAACAGGATATTTCAGAAGCAGGCTCGTTGCACAGGGATTTCAACGCTCTAATCGTCCCAAGGAATACTCATTGAATTGCCAGCGTATCAATCAACTGCAGTTTTTCTGAAAATTGCTCTACCAGTTTTTGTAGAACGCCGAAGTAACTTCGTACCCTAATCTGGAGGTAACTCGGTTTATGAGTCGGTATTCGCCATGACACTGATCTTGCTTCTCAGAAAAGACCATTTTTGCACCGGACTTTTCGGTAGAACAAAAATTTGAATTTGTCTAGGTTGCCATGAACGTACATTCATTTCTCGCTCTTCTCCGAGTGGCTGATTTCGGACACGCTCAGATGTGTAAATCTCGTTGTGTTTAGACGATAGCGCTGAAATATCAACCAAATACCGGAACCTGTAGCCGTTTTTACTGAGTCCTAAACTACAGATTAGTGTAACCACAAGCAGTCCACCTCAGCTAATTTCCCGATCAGAGGCAGAGTTGTTATATTGGAAGTAATTTGGGTGTTATTGAAACGCAGAAACAAAAACGTTGTTATGGCAACATAGGGCAGTGTGTTCCAAACGGCTATTTCCGTCCAATCCAGGGCCTTGATCATCCATTTCAGGGGTAAGACCTAGATTTGTACAGGCCTTACAGTCCGTGCTAATGCCAGTTTAGGATGTACAGCTGTGGCTTCCTTTAACCTTTCATTGTGAAAACCATACTACCGCGAAGCTAGCCTGCGCAGTTGTTATGACCTGCATTAGACGTGTCGTGATGTTTGATCCTGCACTGTATCTAAAGATGCGGATGCTGATTATCACTCGATGCTCTCCCGTACAGCTTCTCTTGAAGAGATTGATTATATAACACAACTAAATGTATATTTAGTTGAGTAAAATTTTTGGCTATTCCCTCTATTTCTCTTCTCGCTCACTGTCCTCCACTAGCCTGTCGTGAAGCTCTTCTATTTGCGTACTGGCGCCTTGTTCACGTGGCTGGTCAAAATACCCAGGCTTTAACAGGTTTATAACGTCGCGAGCAGAAAAGTCATTTTTTTTGGCTAACCGGTCAAGCGCTCCCAAGAATTTAAGCTTCTTGGCCACCTCTTTCTCTAGGAGCAGGGAACTCGCGCAGCGGTATTCAGCGGATATTCTTCTGTCTGCCTCGAAAAGCACTCCCATTTTTTGATTGTCTGAGGTGAGATATTTAGCCATATGCTTACCCTTCCCTCAGCCCTTCAGGTAGCCAGCGTGGCCGGTCTGCTCCTTGGGCGACTTGGATTTCGGCGATGCTGAAGATGTGCCGCAATTGATAAATTGTCTCGCAAGTGAACGATTTCTGGTCGATGTCCCCTCTCAGCATCAGCAGTTCCACGACCTCGTCCGCATCCGCCTGGTATGCTTGCATCAGCTTGCCTAGGTCTTCGAGAAACTGTTGATCGCGCTCGAGCCCCGCCTCCTTTTGAAGCCTGTTTATCTCGTTCTCAAGCTCGCTGATGCGCTGTTGAGCAAGACGAATTGCCTCTGAACGATGAGGGGCATTCATGAGCTGGCCTCCATCTGCCGGTCTGTTACATTTTAGCTGACCCAGTTTGACCGTTTGTCTGATCAAGAATCCGATAGTTACCAATAGTGCAAAGGTTCAAGCTCCCCCTGATGGCTCGGGGCGGTGCTGTTAGTGCAAAGGTTCAAGCCCCCTCCTGATGGCTTGTGGCGTCACTATGCCTAATACGCATAGGGGCGGCCGGCAGCCGGCAGGGTGGTGTCTCAGGCATTACAAGGCCTCCCTTCAATATTTAGCATAAATTGGCAGAGAGCACTGCATTGCCCTGCCAAGGTGCTGAACAGATCCGGCAATTTATGATAAATGTACGTGCCACTTTGGGGTGGCTGACGTGAACGAGTCATCGTCCGGCACCATTTAGCATGAATTGACAGAGCGCACCGCTTTGCCCTGCCAAGATGCTGAACAGATCTGGCTATTTATGTGATAAATGTGCGTGCCACTTCAGCTCGGCTGTCGTGAACCGAGTCGACTGGCGCGGTCATCTCGGTCTGGTGAGCTTCCATCCTCGCGCCCTCATCTCCGCTTACTCCAAGGCTAATACTTCATCTCGCGGCTGCAGGAAAGACGGCCGCCGGCGTTGACTTCAGGTAGCTCTGCTACTGAATGAAAGCCATGATCGGCGCGGTTGGCATGATCAGAGCGCGCTCGAATGTGGCGCCTTTCGACACATTTAAATTCATGAAGTCCAAAGCGAATTCCTTGCCAGAAGTTATGGTGCCGCGCAGGCACTGAGGTCGGTACGCTCGACATATTGCTCGACATATTGCTCGACATGCTTGGAATGCACCAATTAACGCCATTATGTTCAGACACCACCTGGTTCTCTGACGTTGTTCCAGGAAAGCCCCATGACGCATAAAAATGGAATCAGAAAATGTCGCGATCTCAGTTCGGCAGCGGTAAGTCGTGGTCGCATAGTCAATGCTGAGCACCCTTTCTGTTCGCGCACAAGGAACCATTCAAGGGCACCAGCGTACCCATACTGTTTGTTTTTCTGTCCTCTCGGATGGGGCATTTCGCCAAGGTACGAGGCTTTTCAGGAGCCTCCCAATCAACAATGCTAGGCTCGTAACTGTTCCAGAGCAGCGGTTCTGCGGCGTTCACTAAGCAGGGCGATACTCGGGCATCGTCCTCCTAAAGTGGAGTTCTCAAGAAGACAGCACATCGCTAATGATTGCCATATGCCACCAGCCAAATCAGAATACCTCAAAAGGAGATTTGGCTAGGTGATGTCGATCATGGAAAGAATGCAGTTACGCGCGTTAAATCTCGATGTGATCCTCGCCCGGCGCAGATTCGTCGTGGGTCGCCGCTATTCTTGGCATAGAAGGCCCCGAATGAACGACCTTGGAGCATGGGCTGAATAATGAGTTCTTTCGCAGGCAACGACCCCGCAAACCAAAAAGCTAGTGATCCCTACAGCGCCAGAGAGCAAGGACTAGGCTACATTTTCCAGCCTCGCTTTGCGCTGTATCAGGCATTGGAGCTTCCCGAGGACACCGCGATCCTCATCGAGAAGGAAGATGACCTCGATTTTCTGGAGTCCTCTGGTAAGAAGATACTGAGCTCGCTCAAACACAAGGCTGCTGGAGAGCGGCTGACTGACCTGTCGGTAGACTTCTGGAAGTCGGTCAATATCTGGCTAACTCGTTACATCGCCAATGGACGGGTTGAGTCTGACTATCAGTTTTTCCTATTCACCACCTCGTCCGTCGCGCCGGATTCATTCTTGAATTTCTTCCTTTACGGAGCGGATACCACCAAGGCTCATCCCAGCCTTTGGCAATTGACAGAGGACACGCTCGCCACCAGCAAGGCAAAATCGTTCGCCAAGATCAAAGACTTGCTCTCGCAGCTGACTGCGCTGGAGAAAGAGGACTTTGTATCGAGAATCGTGATTATTGATAACTCCCCTCGGATCGACGATCTACCGGCAATTATCAAGACTCAAAAAATGCGAGCCATTCGCCTCGAACACAGGGACGCTGTCTTCGAGCGCCTGGAGGGATGGTGGAATGACCTGATCATCCAGATGCTCTGTGACCCGCAGAACGAGCCCGTATATGCCCGGGACGTTTCGGAGAAACTGTTCAGCTTCAGCGAGGAGTACAAGGATGACAATCTCCCCATCAATTTTGAGGATGCGAAACCTACATCCCCTGTCGATGCGAGCACCGATAACCGGTTGTTCGTGAGTCAACTACGTGATCTGAAATTGAGCCCAAGCCGGATCCGCAATGCGATCCTGGACTACTACAGGGCATTTGAGCAGCGCTCCGTCTGGGCAAGACAGCGCCTGGTTGGCTCCGAAGAAATCATCCGCTACGAAAGGCGGCTGACGGATGAGTGGGAGCGCACCAAGGACGCCCTGTTCGATGATGCGCTCGACGCGCCGATCGAGGACTGCTCTGACCCGGAATTGATTGCCGTTGGCAAGAAGCTTTACACCTGGGCGGAGACAGAAGCCCAGAAGCTTGCTCACCTGAAAATCCGGGCGCGCGTGACTGAGCCCTATGTCCTGCGCGGCAGCTTTCAGATTCTCGCCAACAAGCGCCCCTACCCCACCGTTTACTGGCATCCACAGCTTCTGGATCGCTTGTCCAAGGCCGCTGGAGAGACTGAATGATTCGCTGGGATCAGCGTCCTTTTGAGACCAAAAACCTGTTCAACCCAGCCTTCTGCGCGGTAGTGCTGCTGCGGGCGCTCAAGGCCTATGCAGTGGTAGATCCTAAGGGCATGCCCTTTTCGATGACACTGCTTGTATTGCCGTTGAGTCTTCACCACGAATCTCGAAGTGCGCTGCTCAAGCACTACAAGGGCTACCTGCTCAAGACAGTGGAGACGTACCCCCAGTTGCAAATCGGTCTAGCTGAGAGGGTAACGGAAATGCTGCCGTTCACTTTCGAGGCATTTGCGTTGGCGCACCACACCGATTGCTTCGTGGTCACTCCACAGGGTCGACTCCTTCCGAAAGCCAGGAGGGTTAAGGCTGACATCGATGGCACCGAGGAGTCAGTGGCGTGCCAACGCGCAGCGGCTCTGCTGGGTAGAGAGTTCGCCAAGATTGCAGACAGGGTTACGGTGTACACCGCTTTTGGAATTCGACCATGAAAATCAGCTCCATCCATGTATACAGCCACGATGGGCAGCGCCGCGATGTCAACTTCGAGGTCGACGGGCTCAACATCATTACGGGCCGCTCGTCGACAGGTAAATCAGCCCTTTCGGATATCATCGAATACTGCATGGGCCAATCGAACTTCAACGTTTCGGATGGTGTTATCCAGGACAAGGTGTCTTGGTTTGCGGTGATCTATCAATTTCCGGACGTGCAGGTCATGGTGGCGAAGCCGACCCCGCGATCAGGCGGCGCGAGCTGCAGCTTGGCCATGACACGTACCGGGGAGTTTGTGCAGCCCCCTGAGTTTTCCGAGCTTGTGGTCAACACGGATGACATCGCTGTCACCTCGTTGCTGTCACGACAACTTGGCATTCCGGAAAACCGCACAGAGGTGGCGGAAGAGCACACACGTAACAGCTACGAAGCCTCCATCAAGCACACGTACTACTACCTCTTTCAAAGACAAGGCCTGGTCACCAACAAGGATCAGCTTTTCTATCGCCAAAACGAGCCGTTTCAACCCCAGGCGATCAAGGATACGCTTCCTATCCTGCTAGGCGCGTCAACCAATGAGCGCTACGAACTGCAGGCCAGACTCCGGACAGCTCAGCGAGACCTGAGAGCCCAGACAAAGCTGCTGGAGCAGGCTAAGCAAGCCGTGGGCAACAACCGAAACCTGGCCATTGCATTGCTGACTGAAGCCAAGGCCGTAGGGATAATCTCTCAAGAGTCCTCCATTGGGGAGGTCGAGGAGATCATTACCGCCCTCAAAACAGCAGCACAATGGACTCCCGCCAAGCCGCATGCCCAGCCTGAGGACAAGGTACCCAAGCTGGAAGTTGAGTTGTCCAGGTTGCGGAAGACCAAGCGCGAGATCAAATCCAAAATTGAGGCTGGTCAGTTGTTTGAGCGGCGTGCCGGCGGCTTCCAGAGCGAGGCCTCGGAACATATCGACCGCCTCTTATCCATCAAGTCGCTTCCAAAGAATGCTACAACAGGCGAATGGCAGTGGCCTTTTGCGGAGAAGAACCTGGCCATGGATACCCCCATTGCCCAAGCGCTCATCGGCGAACTAGCGTCCCTGGAAGCAGAAATGCAGACAGTGATGGGGCAACGTCCGCAGATTCAGGGCTACCTGGCGGAGGAAAACCAACGCCTCCAGGACACAACTCGCTCGATCGTCGAGAAGGAGGCCGAGCTGACAGCAGCCATCGCCGCCAATACATTGCTGGCGAACGCACAAAAGCAAAGCGACGCGGCCAAACATGTGGTGGGGCGCATCAGCTTTTTCCTTGAGGGCTTCGTCCCAGACAACTCGCTGAAACAGCAAGAGGCTGACTATCGCCGTCGGGAAATGCGTGTGCAGGAACTTGAAAAGGCGCTGGCAAATGTCGATGCAGACGGCCGTCTGGCGTCGATCCTGAATAGCATCTCGGCGCAGTTCAATCTGTACAACAAACGGTTCGAATCTGAGTTCAGTGCCTACCCTGCCCGATTCGACCTGAAGAAGCTGACCATCATATTCGACCGCCTGGAGCGCTCTGTCCCCATGGCTCGAACAGGCGGCGGCGAGAATTACCTGGCCTACCATCTCTCTGCGCTGCTTGCCCTGCATTGGTTCTGCGCCAAGAGCAATCAACCTATGCCGCGCTTCTTGGTGATCGACCAGCCGACCCAAGTGTATTTCCCCTCAGAGGAATCCTACAAAGCGGTCGACGGTACGGTAATGAACACTGAACAATCCGATGCTGACATGGATTCGGTACGCAAGCTGTTTAATCTGCTGTACCAGTTCACGGTCGAGGACGTTCCGGGGTTCCAGATCATCATCACCGAGCATGCCAATTTACGGGATGACTGGTTCCAGAAGTCTCTGGTAGAGGCGCCCTGGAGCAAACCTCCTGCATTGGTGCCTGAGAGCTGGCCTCTCAAGGGGTAGGTGACCCGCTGGCGGGACAGTGGGATGCACCGTACTCCGTAGCGCTCAAGGAGTGTGGCGCGAAACCCTTATTCCCTAGGCTAAACACTCGAAGGCAGCCCATTGTCCCGCCCTGAATTACAGGCCGATCACGCGCTCACTTGTTTAGGGGCACGCTGATACCATACTGGAGCGCCAGTGGGCCGTCATTGAGAGGTACAAATGGGCCTGATGTCGTGCTGCTTGCACAACCCACAGAAGTTTGAAACCTTACTCAGATCCGGTAGGTGTCTAGGGTGCTCCAAACCGATCAGGGGGGGCATGCTCTCTCAACCTCTTCTGGCTATTCGATATGCCGATGGGACGGAAATCTGTAGATAGATTGTCCCGACAGCATCCAGCTTCATAATCGGAGTTAGGGAGCCGAACGGTTCGCCCCTTTCTATGAGCATTTGGGATAGGCGCTGATGAGCGTATTTCCAACCTGATGTGCTTTCATCATGGCTGCGTGGATTCCTTGTAATCTGATCCATGCTTCATCTCCTTGGTGGTTTCGAAGGCTTGGAGTGCCCGGCAATTTGCTTATCCTCTGCCCCTGAGGAGACATCGCCACCCTCCTCCAAGCCTGGATCATCAATCCTAGCCTGCCGCAGTTGCTCATTTTCTTTCTGTACAGCCGCTAACAGCACCGCAGTTTCTTGCTCACGCAGCTCGACCACAGCTGCTCTCTGGTGGAGTGCCTTGACCTCTTCGCGCAGCGCAGATACCTGCTCCTTGAGGTGCTCAGCCACTCCAACGGACTTGGCCTCACTCTGGCGTAGTGCCTGAATTTGAATGTTGAGAGACTGAACCAAGGCCTCTTGAGTGTGCAGGGCTTTAGTTTGCTGCCTGGCTTCGCCGAGCAGGCGTTCATTGTCACGATTCAGTCGAGTCAAATCGTCCTGTTTCACGGCGATCGTCTCCCGCAGCTTGCGCTGCTCAACCTGCATCTCATGCAGTTGAGACTCGTGCTTGCGTTGATCCTGATCTCGCTGTTCCTTCGCAGCCTCCCGATAGTGCTCAAGCGCCCCACGGGCTTGAACGTGCTTCTCCTCCAGCGATTGGATGTGCTTGTCCTTTTCAGCAACCAATGACTCAAGGTTGGTGCAGCGGCTATTGAGGCCTGCGTTGCGGGTCAGCTCAGCCTGAAGCGAGGACTGGGTGGTCACAAGTTCAGCACTCTGCGTCTCTATCGCGGCCTGTTGGGCGGCCAAATTACTTTGAGCGGTAGCCAGCTCCGATCTGAGCTCGATGAGCTGATTTTCCAGCGCGGCCCGCTGCACGTTAAAAGCCGCGGTCGCCTGGGAGATTACTTCCTGGCCCTCCTCCATAAGCTGATCCAACATCGTTTGCATCATACTGTTGAGCATGTCGCCCATACGTTTCCGTGTCGCCACGGGCTCTGGACTGGAGGGCTCAAGCTCTTTCAGATACCGAGAAATCGTTGTCTTGGAGCCCGTATTTCCGAGTTCTACGCGCACTGCATCGATGCTGGGGTTGGCTCCCCTAGCCAGTAGTGCCTGACGTGCTTCTTGCACAACAGCCTTATTGATTCCGCCTCGGGCCATGGGGATCTCCTACGATTTCGTACTGTGTTACATGTCATGTAAATACATAACACATTATAGATATTTTACGCCGTTTGATCTTGCTTTACTAGAAGACCATAATAGTGCTTTATGGCTTCTTGACCCTTTATGGCACGCAGAAATCCTCCGCGAAGCGCAGGAAGGCAGAAAGGCCCCGATTTTGAAGGCAAAGTATGATGGAAAAGGCAGATCGGTACCTCAGCGCCGGCACCCGGGATAACACCCGAAAAAGCTACCGGGCGGCGATCGAGCACTTCGAGGTGACTTGGGGTGAGTACCTGCCCACGACAGGCGTGGGCGTCGTTCGGTACCTGGCGGAGTACGCCGACAAGCTCTCCATTAACACCCTGAAGCAGCGCCTGGCAGCCCTTGCGCAATGGCACATCACTCAGGGTTTCCCTGATCCAACCAAGACCCCTGACGTTCGCCAGATGATCAAAGGCATCAGGGTCGTGCACCCAGCACAGGTTAAACAGGCCGCCCCACTGCTGCTGAAGCACTTAGAGCAAGCGGTCGCATGGCTTGAAGAGGAAGCTGCAGTTGCGATTGAACGAGGAGATTACAAATCGCTGGTGCGTCATCGTCGCTCGGTGGCGATGATTTTGATTGGGTTCTGGCGGGGCTTTAGAGGCGACGAGTTGGCCAGGCTGACGGTGGAGGACACCCAACCCGTAAGCGGTGAAGGTATTACCTTTTTCCTGCCTTACACCAAGGGTGACCGCCAGCATGAAGGAACTACTTTCCATACGCCGGCGCTCACCATGCTTTGCCCCGTGGAGGCCTACATCAACTGGATAACAGTTGCCGGGATCGCAAAAGGCCCAGTGTTCCAGCGAATTGATCGCTGGGGCAATCTGTCAGGCAAAGCCCTGCAACCGCATAGCCTGATCCCCGTGCTGCGCCGTATTTTCAAAGAGGCGGGATTGCCAGCAGAGCTGTATAGCAGTCACTCGATGCGGCGTGGCTTTGCCACCTGGGCGTCCGCCAATGGGTGGGACATCAAGGGGCTGATGAGTTACGTGGGCTGGAAGGATATGAAGTCGGCGTTGCGCTACGTGGACGCCAGCGTGTCGTTCGGTGGTTTGACGGCGCGGGTTGCCCCAACGGTGGGATAAACGCCCGTACTCAGGCAGCCACGCTACCGAAACCCATGGTATTTCCTGTCCTTCGACCAAGGAACATAGTGAACGGGATCGACCTCGCTGCTGAAGCGGACACCCTGGATTTTATGAATCACGATGCAATCCCGAGCTAGACGCAGGCTTGGCACCGGCGGTGGCACCAGAGGCACGCACCGGGAGTGTTGATCACCGCTTCTAGGTTCGGCTTCCCAGACTTCTGGGTAATACACCCACCTGTCCTCATCAGATTCCCAGAGACTCACATACTCAGCCTTTTGTGTGTCCTCGAGGTTTTCTACACCGCTTGCCTTGTGGAAAAGAATCACATTCTGGCCCGGAGAGGCATCCTGCTGCACTTGTGCAGACGGGAATAAGATCCCATCGAGATTCAGCCTTTCATGGGTTGCTAGAAAATCGGCAATAGCTTGCGTGATCAGATACCCACTTTCCGCCGAATCAGGCATCACTGGCATCGTCAGTTGGCGTTGTAAGTCTTTGAGAAAAGCGCAGCGTTCGGAAAGGCTCTTGCGAATTGGATTGAAGTAGCTCAACTCTCCGTGCGGACGCATTGAGGCCAGGTCGTTCAGGTTGAGAAGTCGCAGAGGTCGGATTACGTCGAACCGCGCGGTAAGCACCATACTGCCAACGGGAGGGCGCACTTCTGCAATCGCCGTATGGTCATCTGTTGCACCGTAGAAAACCGAAATCCCTTTGGCGTTCATTCGACCAGGAGACCCCCTACCTCTTGGTACCGGGCCGAGATGCTTTTCGGGGTGCTCTAGGGCTTCCGCCACTGTCTTTTCGTCCTGGAACACCCGTCCACGTTGGAATGATGAGATTTGATGTCCTTGGCCGACTATCACAATGGCCGATCGATCGTCCTTCGATCGCAAATCTTCAATGCCGTCGAAGACCATGGTCAGGATTGCCCCCACCATGGGATTTGCCAGCCGCGATTCAAACTGCAGGCTGTGCTCCATTTTTCGCCACCCCGCCGTCAGCTCCGACGACGCCTCAGTCTCTTCGACATAATAAGGGTCGTCGTCAGCATTTGGGTAGTAGCTCCAGGAATCGAGCAATCGCTCATGGATGTCAGAAAGAAGGCTCTGATCGGCACCCAGCATGCGCTCCAGAACGTCATACAGACTTTCACCGACCGGTGGATAACCGTGATGAATCACTGAGCTCGGTTGCTGGATTGCACGGAATGAGGCTTGGATTGCCGTTTCGCACAGCTCCACCAACTCTTCCATGTCCATGACCGGCAGCTCTCGGTCACAGTAGTCGCACTCGCTGATATCATTGTCCGAAGCGTGATCACGCAAATAGGCTTCGGTGAGGCAAACGGTACACACTAGATGACTCATCATGTGCTCCTTGGCTGTTTCACGCGATACTTGCCTACGGCCAGGCAAAGGTCACTCACTATCTTAAGCTTCTGCCGAGCGGCTCGCGCCATGCAAGTTGTTAGATGCATCTTTCCCGACTGAGACTCAGCTTCTTAAAGGCCCAAGATCAATCGCCAGGCAGCGAAGGTCGGTGACCTGTGCAACCATGGTGTCGCTGGCCTCATAATGGGCGAAGACGCCCAGGAAGTAGAACGTGAAGTACCTTACTAGCCGGGCCTGATCGAGAAGCTCATTCACATAGCGCCTCGATCGGTGCTGAGTCATGACCTCATCGGAGACCTGGAGAAAGGCCTCCTTATCCGCAACCTTGTCGAAGAACTTGAATACGAAGCCAGCCCCTTCTCTTCGCTCGATCCGCCCGCCACCGCTGTAGACGTATCCTGAGGTATTAGGTCTGGCCCAAGCCACCTTCTTAAAGTACGAACGCAGCGGTATCTCACCTCGCCCTGTCACGTTGATAGTTACCTCAGGAAACAGATCTTTGAGGGCCTCGCGTATGTCGTGGTAGTAATCCACCAGCTCTCGAAGATCACCGCTCCGGTGCTTCCGGTCAGTTCGGGTACCTTCTGCGCCACCGCCGCCCCGTCGACGATTGGGCCCAGCTTCGTCCTCGCTACTTGGGACGGCCCGAGGTGGACGTACTACCGGTTGTTCTGGCTGCGTCGGGGGAACAAAGATATCGATGATCGAGGTGAGTTGGCGTTTAGCCAGGCGGGTGCAGGTCTGCTTCTCCGTTTCTCCTGGCAACGGTGCATCACTACCCTCGTCCTCATCTGGCAGCGCCCACTCGCACTCTCCATGATGGGCATAGTGCTCGTTGTCCTTGTAGTGGGGAGAGTTGACGCGCGCGGTGTCGGTCGGATGGATGTCGTAATTGACGGCTGTGATCTTAGGCACCACCTTGAGCATCCTGCATTCCGGTGATGAGCACTGGAACACAAAACGGCTGCGGGGTTGGTTTTGATTGAAGTAGGCTTGACGCGCGCCTCCAATGGTCAATTCCTCCCCCAGTTCCACACAATACGCACGGGTTATCCTTCGCTTCGTTCGCATCCCCAGCCTCAACGCAAAAGATAGAGACTAACGCGCTAGGTATAGCGCGCCAAGGCCTGACATAGAGCTATCAGTTAAGACTTTGGTCTAGCCATGCTCCGATGAGAACCTCCGATCGGCCAGCGCTGCGGTCTCTTGAGCGAAATGTTTCTGAGTACTGCTCATCTGCGCGGATGAGTCCAGATATGGTATCGACAGCAATAAAAAGTCCTAATGGAAAAATAAGGATTTTTCAGCAGACACGCATATGGCATCTGCTCTACAAAGAAACGCCTATTACTGTCGTACTAGCTTGAAATGGCCGTCTGTAGCAACACTAGTGTAATAGTTCCCGGACAGCTGCTTCGTTCCTTCAGCGAAAAACCTGAGGCTAGCAGCTCCTTCATAGGGCTCGCTTTTCCCGTCGCTCGTTTTCTTAGGAACCACTCGATAAAAATAGAAGAGCTGTGCGCGCCCTGATTCCGAATCCTTCTTTGGCACGATCGCCAGCGTTTGTGAATCAGAGTCTTGCGCCAGCACCTCCATACTCATAGTGAGCCAGTTCTGTTTGATGACTGCTGTTGCGGAGATTTCTCCAACGCCACCAGGCTTCCGATAATGAATCGTCATGTCCCACCTACCGTTCAAATCTGGAAAAAGCCATTCATTGAGCTTAGGGCAGACTTCCCAAATCTTTCGCCAGCCCCAGTACGCGAACACCAACAGCGCCAGACTCAGAACTGTCCCACCGCCCAGAGCCAAACCTTTCAGATTTGTCGGGTGATCTGGCCAGTACCGGCGGATAAGCTCATACATAAGCGCAACGCACACAGCATACGAAACTGCCACGATGCCAATAACGCGCAGTGGATAGAAAAGTAAAAACATTTAGGATCTCTCGAAGTATATTTCTCGACCATCTTTGAAAATCACGATTCCAAGCGAGTCAGTAGCGACCCCACATAGGTGCACGCTTGGCAGCGCTGAACCAAAAAGCGCAGCGATGTAGCGACCTCCGAATCTACGCGTCCGATTGATTACAGCCGACTCAACAATGGGTGGAGAAAAATACTGCGAAAGGGCTACCACGCGCAGATCCGGTGCGAGCACGTGAAAACCGTCATGCAGGTCGCTATATGCTGTCGAGACATTTGCCAATATTGTCGCTGCGTCTAGTTCCTGAGGTACATCAACGCCCAGTCGAAGCGGAAAGGTTGGTAGCTCCGCTTCCACATCGCAAACGATGACACCAACCCCCGTAAACTCAGCTCCCGCCAAGTTTTTCACTCGCTTGAGCATCTCAACTAATTCGCTAACCATGTATTAACCTTTATCGCAATGCATCTGAAAGATAACCATCACCCTAGATTGGGTCATCCACAACGTGCATATTTTTTGTGCTGACAAGCTGAGCCGGGCTCTAGATCCATCCAGGAATGCTGTCTGCCTGCCATAACTTTTCACCATCGTGCACCCAAACACCAAATCCGCTTGGTGGAGGGATGTTTCCGATGATCATGAAAACGAGCCCCTGATAGTCGGATTTCCCGGCTCGAGCTTGCTCCTCAGCCATGACCAGGTCTGTGGGCGAAACATGTGGTCGAGGCTCGGGGTGGGAATGCCAGAATCCAATGCAGTGCAACCCTTTTTTGAACATGGATGCCCTCTCCTTCTTCACTGCTTTCATGTCCAGGCGAACGGCTGTGTACTTTGCCCATGTCGGAGCAATTTTCGTCACATACTCCACCCTTACGCAGGATGCCGTTAGATCTCGCGTATACAACTGCCCTGCTCCCTCTAGCGACTTGCTCCCCTGCTGTGCATAAGCGGCAAGCTGCAGGACGACGCTCTCAGGGAATTCAAGACTCCAGGACGCTCCCGGTATTTGATAACGCAACGAACCGTTACTTCTCACCATAGATATCGTCGAACGACCGAGTGATGTGAACGGAATCGAATGGGCTCTGCAACTTAGGCACAAGCGGGCCACAGACGGCTCCTACGCCCAGTCTGGCGAAAAAACCTTCTGATCTTACCCAGCTCCATACCATGGAATTACTTTCTTCAGCATCAAGTACGGCAAGGGCCCGCTCAGCAACGAAGCCTGCAGCCTGAGCGACATCTGCGGAGCCATAGGGATGAAACCCAAAACCACAGGCAGGTAGTTGAATGGCAGTTTGATTTGGCCATTGAGCCACATTGACTCCTTGAGCTGGTTCATCGACTGGGTACTCCTCACTCGCAGCGAGATGAACCAGGTGAGTCGCAGCGCAGAACGGCTCCATCCAGCCATGGAGGATCGGGGTATTTGCAAAGCACAACGTGCGGTATCGAGCGAGCATGCTTCGAATTGAGGTCTCTCCCGTCAAATCGATAATGATATCGTATTGGCCAGGCCTGCACTGCGTCGGCACCCATCGCTCAGCCCTGACTCGATGCGGATTCACTTTTATCCCAGGTACGAGTCGTTGCAAGTGGCTGGCTAGTTGATGGGCCTTGCCTAAGTCGATGCTATCGGCTCCCAAGATATGTCTGGCGCAGTTCTCCGCATCGAAGCCTTCCTTATCTACGATATCTATATCGCCGACCCCTGCCCTGGCGAACTGTTCAATGGCCATAGCGCCAAGCGAGCCGCACCCAAGCACCAAGGCTCGGAGCTGGCGCCGGCGATGCAGCACTGGTAGCTGCTGGTCGCGCGCCAAGGCCCAATCTGTATCCACCCGATCGAGAAAAAGGGGAATGATTCGAACCTCACTCATCCTTGGCACCGTCGGCGCCGCCAGCAGATATCCGTAGCAGACATTAGACTGAACCAGCACAACCATCATCATCTGCTTCGTGTCAGGGCTCTTGCTCATGAACCATGTAGCAAGCTTCTCCGGATCACCAGCCAAGGAGCCAACCAGTGCATCAAGCTCGCCAATTGTGGTAGGCCACTCATCAGGAGTCCAATCAATGCCTGCTGGCATTGGAACGAACAAAGAATGCCCTCGCCTCAAGCTTCCGAATGACCAGTTGTGTCGGGTTGCAAGAGAGTGCGGATCGGTTTCACTCAGCGTCGTGAGTAGCAGTGCGCAACTAACTTTATCGCCGCCAGAAAAATAGGCTGCGATCCGCCCCTCAGTCGATTCATCGATCTGTGTCAGTTCTATACGAGAGCAGGCAGGAGATATGCCGCCAAATGCAGCTCGTTGTCGCATACAGAAACGCAACCAATACGAAAGTCGCTCTGACTGGAACTCCTTCTTCAGCCAGGCTGCATCTTGTGTGTTTTGCCAAAACGCTTCGAGCCTTGCCAGCACAGACTGAAGCGCACCGATAGGATTGTCATAGTCATCAGGTGAAGGTTGCACGCCATGGCAGAAATTCCCGGTTTCCTCTACATGAGGCCAAGTTAAGCAAAGGCGTTTATCCAAATAGATGATTGGCGCAACAGCTGGAAATTCTTGTGGAATGCAGATTTCGACACGTTGCGGCCCCTCAATCGGGTGTGGAAGCTCAAGCTCCCACACATCCATTTTGCCTCTGTTGTGCGACCGGCGCGAACGGGAGGCAAAGCATGCGCCCGGCCCATCCAGCCATTGCTGGATGGCGTGCGCTGCTAATTCGAAAGGGGTCGCCGCAGGCAAGTGGTCAAGCAAGGGTATCCCTCTCACCAGTGGCACGAGGACGCTGAGGCTGCGAGGCCAATCCGGCTGGTGCGGAGGCTAATAGTCCCCCCAGTACACCAGTGGGCTTGGGCTGCATATCCTTCCAGGCTTTCACTCCCACATCACCGAACACTGCATGTAAACGTTCCTCAGAACGTTTGTTGTAGTCCTCGACGAACAGAGCGAAGAGATCATCGCTAAGACGCTGATGCCAGCTCTTGAACTCACGATCGCGGAGACCACCGTCAATGTTCCACTTATCAGCAAAGTTTTCCGGATGGGTGCCGTCCATCGCCGGGTTGTTCACTTCAATATGGCGTTCACGCTTGATGTGATCTGGCATCCGCGCTACCACTTCCAGCACGACTTCAATTGCAGAAACGAACGTTCCGGGCGATTGCGTCACCATCTGCTGATAGGCCTTGGCGGCGAGCGTGACCAGAATTACTGAAATCGGCATCGCGACTCTGCGTGCGTCAGGAAGCTTACGGTAATAGCTGTCACGGTGCAGCTTCATCAACTGCACGAGTCGGCGAAGTATGTCGTCAATACGAACAGGATCACGCGGTAGCGGATCTATCTTTGCAGAAGCATCTTCAGCCACGACCAACCAACTGCGCTGCTCGAAGGAAAATCTCAGCTTCGCTATCTCGCAGAACCAGGTTGCGAACTCTTCTGGGTTCGAAGGGCTCCATCCCTTCTCTTGATCTCGCACTCGCAAGTTCGTGCCTGTGATTCCATAGGAGAGCGGCACCGCAGGTGTGACGTCAAAATAGAATGGCTCCCCCGGATATCGTAATCGCCAGCAACGATTTTTTGGCTCGGGTTCTCCCGCATCCGGTAGACCTTTTAACGCTTCACCAAATGCATAGAAAAAGTGATCAGGAGGCAATCCTGACAGAGGCCCGCCACTCACCTTGATCACTATGTCGAGATCGAACTTCTCGCGCCCATCGCCCGCGATAGTGGTCTGTGTGCGCATCGACCCCTGTACCACCACATGAACATCTTCCTCACGCATATTCAGCTTACGCGCGACGTGCCGTGCGAGTTGGTAGTACCGAGCCTCAGCGGCTTTTTTCTTCTCCTCAGACAATTCAAGCTTCTTAAGAAGCTTAACGATGAAAGACTCCCACTGAGTCTCCTCATTGCGCATCTGGATAGTTTTCGCCAAAACACGGGCGCGTGGTTCAAAAGGTAGATTCATAGACACCTCAGGCTTTGGCGATTTGAGATTCGGTTGGCAAATGTATGGCCGAAGCCCCGAGCGTCAGGGGCATCTGAACACTCCAGGGATACGGTGTCGTTTGACCCTTTTCCCATTGGTAGCAACGTAACGATGGCATGTTGCGTGCGTCGTACGCTCTGCCGAACCGGATGGATAAACTCGCAGGTGCAGCAAGTATCAGATGAACTTGGGTAACGCCCCGATTTTGTAGATCAGACAGAACGTCTAAGAATTGCTGAGTAAGGGCAGCCTGTTCATCTTCTGACCAAAGCGCATTTACGCGCGGGTTTGGCCGATAGAGTTGCACCAATGGCAGGCCCGGGAAGGTCGCTGCAATGTCGGCAAGCTCTGCTTTATAGGAAGCAGAAACAGCCAATACGACCTCGTCATTGGGCTGCACGCTATCAATATCATCGAGTTGAAAGCGAGCGCCTGAGTCGACATCAGTCAATTCACGCCATTGTTCCTTGATTCGATCCCAATCCATCAGCGTCACACGGCCCTCGTCATCGAGTAACATGCCCGCGTAGAACAACAATGGAACCTGCATTACGCCGCCGGTCACCACTTGCATATCCGCTCTGGCGGTATCAGCCCTTCGTTGCCTAAGGTTTCGCGGCAGATGCTCCAATTCTCGAAGTGCTGCCGCTACATCCAGCGACCTTGAAGAAACCATGCTCCTCAAGTCGATTCGGCAGTCTTCTCTACGGCCTACGAACCTCGAGGAAATGGCCGAAATGAGTGGTGTATCTGAAGTGTCCACAAGCCCTCTCAGCTCGACCACCGCGATCCGTTTGGTATCGGCCTCCCTGGCCTCCCTACGGTAAATCACTACCGTGAACACAAGGCCAACAACGAAGCCCAGCATGAGCAGCCAAGCCACGATACTGGTCACCAAGGACGGCAATCCACCAGTGATGGAAACCTTTAAAAACTCTGCGAACCCACCAATCTGCCTGCCTTCCACGACGATATCGCCCATGGACAGGCCGGCAAGCCCACCAACGCACATGCTCATGATGGTCAGTCCGATATTTTGTTTCCGCATGCGCCATGCGAAGTAGGCACTGACGAGCGCAATGGCCCAATGAATCACCCAAGACATATCCACCCCATTGCCGTCAGGCCAGCACGTAATTCTAAATTGCTTCCACTATATGTAGTGCGGATCCAATTTTCAACCGCTATATGATGTGTTTTATGCTGTAAAGAGGACGGGCGGCTCGATGCTCACCGGTTGTCCCACATTCACATATGCTAAGGGCACACTTTGAATTATCTTCATCACTTCACGTAGTGCGCCTAGACAGCATATCTTGGGTCTGACAGGTCAGGATGGTCGAAAGCCTTTCTAAGTGCCGACACCAAGATAAGTTCAGGAAACTACTTTCTATCCCTTTCAAATCTCTGGGCATTGCACTCACAGCTCGGTGTAACCTGAAGAGATTCAACCGCGGCCACCACTACCATGTGCATCGAAACAAAATTTCTTCACCTCCAAGCCATCCAGAATGTCCTCGCGCCATACCGCTACCTCTATTGCGTAGACCTTGAGGCAACATGTGATGAGGTCGGTGATTTGGAATCATCAAGGCCGCTTGCAGTCGTTCCAGCTCAAATGGAAACAATCGAAATTGGCTTGGTGGTGATGGATCTGGAAACGCTTGAGATCGTCGATGAGTTCCAGCGTTTCGTTCGACCGCAGATCAATCCTGTCCTCACCGACTTCTGCAAACAGCTCACCTCCATTCAACAAGCGGACGTGGACAGTGCACGCACCTATGTGGAGGTTGGCCAAGAGCTAGGAGCGTTCGTTACGCGATATCCAAACGCGGCTTGGGCATCGTGGGGTGACTATGATGCAAGGCAGCTTGAACGCGATGCTGGGTTTGCTGCGTGCCCTACTCTGCTCGCCGGCCTGCAGCACTTCAACGTGAGGAAATGGCATAAAGGCCTATACGACATCCAACAGAAGGGTCTTAAGCAATCGGTAGAGGCCATGGGCCTAGTTTGGCAGGGTACATATCACCGAGGAATCGACGATGCCAAGAACGTTGCATCTATCATCAAGGAGATGCTCGGCTGATTATGTGAGCCGGGCCCATTGGCCCGAAGGAGCGATCTCTCCATTCACTGCACACCACCGCATAGCCGGGCAAGCGATGACTCGAGCGTAGAATGATTTGAACACAAACTCCCCTCTCGCCGCCCTCGAGGTCTGCCGGGTACTGATAGACGTCGCGCTCGGCAAACGCATTATGATGCGAAGCACCATTCAGTCATGGAATGAGATCTACCACGGCCTTATGCACGTGGAGATTGATGGCTGGCAGCTCACGCTTTTCAATGACTGTGACACCCTGGACTACTGCGAGTACTGCAGGTCGCCTGATGGCCGAGTCAGCACGCTTGAACTCTGGCAGCGCGACGGAACCGATCCAGTCGAACTATTGAGTGCGTCGGAGCGTGAGCAGCTCGAACGATTGCTCGCTGCACTCTGAGCCTCCATGCAAAACGGCAGGTGAATGTTTGGCCACTTCAGCCACCTCGAAATCTGCATCCAGTACTGGATACTAGGATTTTTAACCTGCAAGGTGACCCAAATGATTCCAGGATTTGGTGGGCTAGGTAGTACTGCTTGATCGATGACAGCTGGCCCGACATGGGAATAGTGATTCTTCGTTTTCCTTTTCAGTGGCATAGAGCCATAGTAAGTAATCGAGCGTCACTGATCAGCACACCAAGGAGCGGGCGAAATGAAGGTAAAGATCCTTCCGGCTATTTTCCTGTTCCTAGGCTCCTACTTCCCGCTGAGCGTTATCCTGCTGCTCCAAGACGTCTCTGACGCTACTTGGAAGAAATCAATCTGCTGGTCGCTTCACGATTGCACCCTGCCCGCCCTGATGAACCCAGGTCGTTCGCTGACCCTATTCACCATTTGCTTGATCAGCCTCGCTTTCTTCACTTGGGTGCTTAAAAGCTTGCCGGCCGACCATGAGCTAACGGTCAAGGAAGCGAAGACTGTTCCCAATGACCTCATCAATTACGTCTTTCCCTACGTTGTCTCGTTCATGGGCCTTGATCTAGGCAGCGATGGTAAGTTCTACGGCTTCCTTGTGTTCTTGATCTGGATGTTTCTCATCACTTATCGATCAGGACAAATCCTCATGAATCCGCTGCTCTTGGCGATTGGCTGGCAACTACATGAGCTGGAGGTGCTTACGTCCGGCAAGGAGCGCAGCGTGATTGCGCTTGCGAAGACAAAGGTTTACCCAGGAGACAAATTAAGCTCCTGTGTCATCCATGGAATATACGTTCTTACAAAAAAGGAGTAAGCGATGGCTGCAGTTGAAGCGTTAAATAAGCTACGGGGTCTAGATCTGGTAAACGCTACAGTGAGCGTTTGGGCGTTCAAAAAGAGCACCAGCAAAACCGCCAAATTCCGAGCATCCTCGGTGGTTGCAACGCCCGAACTGGAGATTGAGCTCAAGCGAATTGCCCGACAATGGATCGATCGGTGCACTGAGGTCGATGATTACAGCCTCATTGCGACGATTAACGAGAGCTCCTGCCTCTATCTTGAATCCGATGAGACGATTTTCCCGCAGTTGGAGGATCTCGTCAGCAACCCACCCGAGGAGCATCTCATTGAGGCCATCTCGGATCTGGAAGGAAGCCTAGGCTATCTCATTCGCCTGACCATCGGCACGGACACGCTCCATTGCGTATGCCGACTTGGGAACGACTGGAAGGTGAAAAAACGGGCACATGTTCTTAACCTTGTGCTCAACCGCAACCAGCTCGACCTGGCAGGTGATGAAGCGTTCATCATTCCCAAACGGTTTGATTTCTTCGCTCTCAATACCGACATTTTTGTCACCAACAAAGGCAACTTCGAATCGATCCTGGAGTACAAAAAAACCTACGTCACTTCGTTCACCGAGCTACGGGCTGACGCAGGCTTTCAGGCCATCTTCTCTGACATGGCCGTCTTGGTTGACCATGTAGGCAGCAATACCATGCACTTGCGCAGGATGGCGGTGGTACAGGAACGTGCGTACTACAACGACGTAGCCTTCATGGAAAAATTGCGTCTAGTCAACCGTGAGCGGCAGTGGAACATAATATTCGACGACAATGGCAAGATTGTTCCATCCGACGAGTCGGTGCGCGCAATCATTCAAGTTCTGTTAAATCACCGGCTTCATTCGGAGCTGACCGGGCACGACTTTGACGTACCTTCGGCTAACCCTATCGCATGAGATGTTGCGGCCGAGTAGGCTTGGTACCTTCACCAACTGGTCAATGCACCAATCGAATAGTCAGTGCCTGGCTTCCGAATAGGAGTAAAAAATTGCTGAACCGTCCGGACAAAGACGCGCTCCGTGCACTGCTGGAGTCGCAAGTCCAAGAAAAACTACAGCACGACCCAGATGCGGTAACAACCTATGCGGCCCAGCCTGTACCAGACAGAAAACCGTACACCAGCAAACCCACGGTTCAGGACACGGCATTTCACAAAGAGCTCGAGCAGATGCGTGCAGACGCCGAGGCTGGAGTGATGCATACGCCTAAGCGCGAACCGGAGGACGGAGGCGCTCCTAGCCTTAAGCTTGATGATTATCCGGATCTGTAAACGTGCCACTGAGAATCTACAGGCGCGTACGGCTTGCCGGCTCATAGCAACGGAGACCACACGTGAAAAAACCACCAATGAAAATCGTCATCGAAGAATGGGATTGTGACGGTGCGATTCGAATTCCAGACGAAGCGCTGCAGGAACTCGAACTTGATGTCGGCGATGCTGTGTACCTGATAGAAGAATTTGTCGGCAACACGCGCTGCCTTGTCCTATCGAAAACGCCTCAGATTGCTAATCGAATAGACGAGTTCACTCAAGCCTGGGATAGCGCACGGCTTGGTAACGCCCCCTGAGAACTGAGACAGCTGCAATGCGTCGTGGTGGGCCAAATGTGAGTGACTCGCCAAAGGCATGTAAAGACTTGGGGTCGAGCCGGGCTTAAGCCCGAAGGAGCGATAGCCGTAATAGCTTTACTTCACAGCCGAACAAGGCGCCTATCGAATCTCACACAAGAACCACCGCTGCATTCGACCGATAAGATCGAGCACAGCGTTCGTCTCCACCCTCGTCCTCAGCATCTTCAGTGGACGCTTTGAACCGAGCCCTCAAGCCGGCGAGCTCATCATTCTGTTGCAGCGGCGACGTCGTCCTCGAACAGGAGCAATGCTTGCTCTATTAAAGCAATCGATGCGATCAAGCGGTCGCGTTCAACGGTGCTGAAGCGTCCCGTTTTTGCCCTACGTGCTCATGGGCGGGTGACCCGTTGTGCGTCAGCAGGAACAGCCAAATTGCCTACCCTTTTGGAGCGTCATAGATACCATCACCAACAGCGTAATCGCACGAGGTAAAACGTATCGGAAGCGGAATGAAGAACCCCGTAGTCATCAGTGATCAACGCGGCTGGCTTCGCCTTTTGCTGGCCACTCACCATCAATAGCTTGACGTGTGGCTTCTGCCTCAAGCTGTTCTTGCGCAAGTTGCCAATAGAACTCTTCAGCCCCTTCCCGACGACCATCTTTTTCCCACAACTCATATGCTCTTTCCCGGACTTTCGAATCGTCAATCATGGTCATTCCTCTCTGAGTCGCTACTTAATCCTGGTTCTTAAACTGGCTGATCCCAAAGGTATGGGCTCATAGCTCATCCTCAGCTTTGGCTAGCAGAGCGTCATCCGCGAGGGGTTCAAGCAGCGCCTCGGCAATCTCGCCAAGCTTGCCCAATGGGTGATCACAATTGCCCAGTAGTTCTGCTGTTGCAGTCTTGTCGGCATGTCCTCGCTCGGTGGTAATGATCAGCCAGCCCAGCGCCGGGGTATGCACCTCGTTATCAGCAAGACGGTTGTTCACGTACTCATCCACGGCGAGGGCGAACTCTTCAGCAGTCACACCTTGCTGAGGATGCATGCGACGTTGGAATGACACGCTGTTGCCGCGCAGAAGCTCTTCCGCTGCGTTGTAGAGCCATTCCGCTCGAGCGGCGTCCTGCGGGCTTTCGCTCGCTAGAGGGGGATGATGACGAACATGTTGTAACGGGGAAAAATGTGTTGTGTTCATGATCGTCTCCAGAGCGAGCACGAAGGTTTGTCGCGCGTGGCTGACTGCTGAGGAATTAAATACCTTATATCCATATTGACCGCAGACGTTGCGGCAGAGTCCATCGGCGATGCGCCCTTACGTCAGTCCAATCAGGCTGCCAAAACGATGCATACACACTCTCCAAACACCCTTTTACTGGTCGTCTTTGCCTTCGAACTTCACGGATTCCATGGTGATCTACCAAAGCACACACCTTATGGTCTTTCGTGATGAACGACATTCGCAAAACCCAAGCACTGGCAACATGGGAAAAACTGTTTAACCAGCCTGAGATTAGGATGGACGCAGAGGAGCAGTACGAGGCACTGCTGCATCTCGCGGATGAATTTGAAGATCAGGGTTTAATCAGTCCACAAGAACGAGGAAGGCTCCTCGAGAAGGCAACGGCCCTTTACGCACGATCTATCGAGGGTATAGGCGAAGGCACCTAGCGCTCGCCCAAATGAGCTCCCTTGGCCCGACAAAAGGCTCGAAATAAGTCGAACGTCAAATGCGGCCAGGACTGATGAGGCGCCGGACTGAGCGCTGCAACAGAATTTACTATCCGTCCTGAATCTCGGGAGAACAAGAAAGCAGCTTGGCTTATGGATGATGGGTCGTCACTTGACGCCTGATCAGATCACAGATGCCTACCAAGCTGCTGTTATGAAAGCTACGCTACATGCCTTTCTGTCTGCTTGAGACTAATCGCGATTCGCCGTGCACAGCCCACGCCCCAGGCTAAAGCACGAGTCATTGATTCACCCGGTCTGGAATCAAATGCCTCTTCATGCAACGCCATGCCGCTCGCCGCATACACTCCGATGAACATTTGGGTGCTTCCCGAGGGCGACAGCCTCACCTGGACGTCAATGAACGTGCCATCGTCTAATGTCTCATCGTGAGTCCGATGGTGAATTGCTGGATCAGCCCATTGCCAAAACACATCCCCACGAATTCGCATTCCGCATCCTCCTACGACTTTAGTCTTGGTTATCGGAAAACTCACCATAGCGCAGCGAAGCGGTGACGCAACGGGTTGCGTCAAGATTGATTGATAAATCGGATAATTGGCCATGATTCCTGTACGCGGTCAGAAATTCTGTACAGGTTATCCGCTCTTCTTTTCTAAGGTCGAGGCCATGAGAGATGTATGCCACAAACTTCTGGCATTAGGATCGATGGACAGCGTCAGTACCTCCATCAGAAAAATCTAAACCTTAGCCTGGCCCTGCTGGCCCGAACCATCGACTATAAAAAATGGCTCAACACGGCAGCTACTGCCAACCCGTGCTTATGCGATGAGAAGCACGGGTGCACCGCCATAAATTGTCAGGCAAAGCAAGTCCTATTCTCCTAATCGTCTCGTTTTGCCGGTACTTCTAGGACACCAAATTCCATGCACGGAAAGCAACCATACAAGCGAGATTCAGACTGTTAGATAGCGTATAGCTCAGTGGCTGACGACTTTATAACGCTGAACTCTCGATGCCACAATGTGAGTCGTATAGGAAAAATCACCTCGCCAGCTGCTCAGGGACGAGCTGATCAGGCTGCAGCCGGCGAGGTGAACAAGTAAACATTAGCTCACACTTTGAATATTCACTTCCGCTCGCCCACATCCCATGCAGGACAATCTCCAACGGCCTGCCAGCAGGCAACAGCGATCAATTCCTCTCGGATTGCAGCAGGCGTGGCTTGAACATGCCTTTGGCGATCATCGGCGCGGGCTCTTCATCACTGTGCTGCTGGCAGAGGAATTCGCGAATCAATTCTGCTGTTCGCCTAGCGCTGGTCACCACGAAAAAATGCCCCTCGCCCTCTAGGATGTGCAGTTCGGCACGGCGGATGGTGCGGCGCAGGATATGCGCGTTGTACATCTGTACCAGGCTGTCGCGGTCGCCGGCGAGGATCAGCGTGCGTTGGCGCAGACGAAACAGCCGGAGCAGGCTTGTCCAGCCGACTAATGCAGCAAGCTGGTGGTAATAGGTTCGCGGATTAACGGTGAGCATGCCTTTCACCACACCGAAGCGCAGCAGCGCCTGTATCGAATTACGCGAGCCTTCTTTCTTGCGCAATTTGGCGCCTTTGCTGCTGCCAAAAAAGTCCAAGATGTCGGCGGGCTTCACTAGCACTACCGGGCCGGCAGAGGTCGCTGCTAGGTTGAGCCGGCGAACCATGCTCGGGTAACGCAGGGCAAATTCTTGCGCCAATGCACCGCCCCAACTCACGCCAAACACATCGACCTTGTCGATTCCCAACTGCTTGAGCATCTCGGCGATCAGGTTTGCATGGCTCGGCAGACGCATTGGCCAGCGGGGCATTTGCGATTTGCCGACTCCTGGCACATCCAACGTAATGGTCGTGTAGTCCAACAGTTCATCGCGCAGGGGATCGAAGCTACGGATCAAACCACCCAGGCCATTGAGCAGGAGCAGCGGCGAGCCTTGACCGCAGATTGAAACGTTCACCTGCAAGTCTTTAATGGTCAGTTTGTGCGTTGCCATGGTTTCCCCTTGCTGCACGTAGCTGAGATGGAAATGGTGGATAAGGACTCCAATTCTTAGGCGAGCAGTTTCTGGGTGCTCAGAACAGCACGGCGGCTACTTCCCGCATGAAAATCTCGATGGTCTTCGGCCCGATACCTTCAAATTCGGACAGGCGGTTTTCGAATGCCTGACGGTCAGGGCTCGCTTGCACGATGTTGCATACCTTGCCGCCGTATTCACTGTTGAGCTTGTTTGCCAATGCGAGCAATCGCGACGCGGTGGTCTCGTCGTAACGCACGTAATGAGCCTGACCAAGCATCTCGACCAACTGACGGTGGGTGCAATGCGCGAGCTTTTGCGGTGTATCTCGCTGATGCTGATCGACGATAACCTGGTATGCCTTGGCCGCAATTGCACCCTGAATTCTTTTACCCATCAGAAAACTGGCAACCAGCCATTTGAATAGGGCAGCTTCGTGCGCATCTTGAAGGTCGATCTGCAGGTCTTGTGCGCTGATGGCTTTGTTCACCGGTTCATTCCTTCAAGCAATGACGTAAATCATGAAGTTAGACCCGGCACCACGGCGAACGCTCCAGAGCGGAGAGGTATTAATAAAGGAACCCCTATCGTTGCTCGGCGCCTAACGGTTGAACCCTAGAAATCGGGAATTACGAAATGCAAGTGTCCGATACAACCCAAGTCATGGAAGCGCTGTCGACCAACGAGGTAAACCTGAAGCTTCAGGAGGGTTGGTCATTGATATCCGTGGTTGTCACAACACATCCTAACGGCCAGCTACATCCCTGCTACATTCTGGGAAAATCGAAAGCCATCCCCAATCATCAGAACCCGGATTGAATAAACGCGGCACATAGCGATTGAGCACATAGAAAGGTGTCGGGAGAAGAGTTTGGCTTATCTGGATTCGGTTCAATGGCCAGCGATGGCTGTGACAATTCTCGCCGCCTGGTTGATAGGATCGCAGCGACCAGGACGGCGAATGACCGGGTTTATGTGCTTCAGTTTGAGCAACGTGCTGTGGGTGATTTGGGGACTGTACGCAGGGGCGTATGCGTTGATCATCTTGCAGGTCTGTCTCTCCCTGATGAACCTGCGGGGACTCAGGAAAAATTCGAAAGAAAAGGAAAATGAGCAGTCTCAGGACTGACGATATCCACCTCGACTGTCGCACAAACTGCATCGGTCTTGATGTACTGAAAATCACAAAATACAGATATGCGCATACACTGAGGGACGGAATAAACAACGTCGCCATGCTCTATCGCGGCTAAGGAATAAAAGTGCTCGTGAAATGGGAAAGTTTTCTCCCAATCGAGGGCTACGTCATAGTCGTTGAGGATGACGTGACGCTGCGATTTTTGATGGAAGAGGTTGTCATGGAGGTTGGCATAGCAGCGATTCCTTCGAGACTGCGGATGACGCACTGACCCATCTGTTACAAACACCGGAACAATGTCGCTTAGTGATCGCAGATCATGGCCTCCCTGGCCAGATTAAAGGCATAGAACTCATTGAGATGGTGAACTGCCGTTGGCCTGCGATCACATCAATTCTGACATCTGGCTACCTAATAGAGTCTGACGAGATTCCCGACGGCGCTATCTACCTGCACAAGCCTTGGTCACTGGATGACTTGATGGTTGCGATAGCGACGTCTTTACAACCGGGTATTCCAATTCATAAAGCCCGAATTCCCTGAGTGGAAGCATATTTGACTTGAGGCCGAGACACCGGATTCGAAAGCATAGTTATAGCTTATCAATCTCGTCAGCAGCCCCTGCCTATACTGTGGATCGGCCCATTTCCAGTGCTGATCTGCCATCAGACCGCCAACGGCTTCTGCGCACAACGCGTCACAGCTAACTCCCATTCTCGTGGCCGATGCAATGACAGCTAAAAGTGCTTGTTCTAATAGCTGCGTTCTATCGGGAAGCACTATATCGACTCCATAAAAGATGAAGGCGCATTATTAATCGATGTCAGTTAGACATCAAAAGGCGACGTCGTAGATTTAGTCCCTGCTCCACTGACTCCTACTCACGAACTCTACGCTCATTTGATTCGAAACTGACTTTGCGCGCAGTCATCTCACTACGAAGTTCGTTTATCCGATTGGCAATCGCCCGGCTAGACTGCAGGCATACTTCTGTCGCCAGCCGTAGCCGAATAGACGTCATAAAGGCGGACAATATGATGCGTCAAGCCCAATAGGCTTGGCCGGCTTCTCATGGTAGAAATCTGCCAAAAAGGTCAGAAGCATCGCTCAAACCCAATGCTCTACGTTGACAGGTCTGCTACCGATCGCGCGTAGGCCGCCGTTGCAATTTCGATCAATGTGTTGCGCTCTGATCTATCAATAATCCCTCGGCATCGATACTCGTCAGCAAGCTTCAGCAACTCATCATATCGCTGATCCCCACTCATCAAGGTTTCGGTGTCCGTCAATATTTCATGCCATTTGGCGTAGGCCAGCATTTTCGCTTCGTTGTACATGACCGCATGCTCCATCACCTTTATTCAGTAGATGACGCGTGCAACCGCGCGTTCATTGCGGTGGACGTATGGTGTCGCTTTGTCCGGCCAACAGGCCGTCGTTTTCTGGGAATTTTTGCAACGCAGCTCACTCATTAGCTCATAAGGAAGTAATGGGCGTCTAACAAAAACTGATTTGGGCAACCTCACGATGAAGATCCGAGCCACTGTCATTTGCGAGAAAGATAAGCAGGTCTTGCTCGTTCGCAAGCCGGCGTCAAAATGGGCCTTGCCTGGCGGGAAGGTAGAAATTGGCGAGGCTATCGCTGATGCCGCTGCTCGCGAGCTGCAGGAGGAAACGGGACTGAGCGCAAAGCAGCTTCTATACATGTTTGAGTTTGAAGCAGGTCGTACACACCACCACGTTTTTGAAGCCTTTGTCCTCCACGCGGAAAATGCGATGCCTCAAAACGAGATAATGGAATGTACCTGGCATTCACTGAGCATGCTTCATGAAGTGGACACAAGCGATGCTACGCAATCAATCCTTCGGTCATTCCTGCGCCGTCTTTGATCTTGCAGAAACTCGATAAAGACCCGTCGCCTTCTCGCATCGCACTACTACTCGCTATGCGTGGGCTTGCAATCCCCAATCGCTGACGGTAGTCGGCTAACGACAGGTCGAGCTCTATTGGCACGTTACAGCGACGTCGGCGGCCATTTTCTGCTTGGCCTGTGGTCGAATATGATTTCCGCTTGATTTGGGCCTAATCAATCGATTTTTTTAATAAAACCTCATTGGTATAACTCGAAAATCGCCTGGTCTGAATTTTTAGTGAGCCGACAATCGACGCCCCATTTTAGACTTGGGCGATCGCTAGATCATAGGGATGACTTGAAGGCAGAAACCATCATGTCGAAATATTCAGCCGAACAGATTATTGCTTGCCGCCGCGTAGCAATGGAGCAAAACAAAAAGCTGTTCGAGAAAGCGAACGCTATAAATCGCTCAGCCCTCGACCTCCTCGATCGAAGTGATTTTGATAGTGAAATGTTTCTGGTTTACTTAGAGCTACGAGAGAAGGCAAATAATCTATTTGTCGACGCTCTAGATCATATAACTTTATTGAATGAGCACTTTCCCTCACAGGAACAACGATATATATACAAATCAAAACACTCGTATCTGGAAGCTGACTGCGACAGTTTGGACTGTGAGGATTGCCGGGCACCAGATGGCAGAGTCGAATCGCTTGAAGCCTGGCAGCGCCACGGCACCGACTCGATCGACCTATTGAGTGGATGAACATGAACGACTTGAGAGTCTGCTGAACGCGCTCTGACTCTGTGCGAACCCTCAATTGCCGAGCGACATGATCCCATCAAATGCTCCTGCCGCTACGCTGTCCTTTTTCATGGAGGAATCGCGAGGCCTTCGTCACGGCCATCTCCGTACGAAGCTCACTAATCAGATTGGCAATGGCTCGACTCGATGTGAGATCAGTTGTCGACACGCCGGTGACCAACAGTTCAACTCGACCAGAAGAAGGTTCGAATACCTTAATCATCAGAGATCCATCGGGATTCACAGTGCAGCTGCAAGACAGCGGCGGGAAGCCGTATTCAATGATGTGTCGGATCTCAAAAACCGAAATCATGACAATCGTCCCCTAGGATCAAGATTTATTGAATCCTGCCTATTAAGAATAGTTGTGGAGCAATAGGAAGAGAGTGGATCGCGACCAGTTGCCTCCGCTTCCCCAGCACAAGACGGTTTCATCAAAGCGTCTTGCGTCTAGGATTTCAATGTATTCAAGCGGTTATAAAGGAGGGATCATGATTTGATCGAGAGTGGGTATAACAATGGTTGTCGGTAGCAGATATTCATTTCCCAGACATCGCAGATTTTTTGGTGACGTGGGCTCTTCGATGTCACTGTCCAATTGGCTCCACGAGATTGACACGATGGGTCTCATTGCATTGCACGGGCGGCACGTGAAGGCAACCGGCCTGCTGACGTAGGCATGTCAGCAGGTCAGCTGTTTTTCACCGTTCTCCGCGCGTTCCGCCATGGCTATGTTGCCCGCCGATTCGGGCTTTCTCGGACTTGTCAGTTGCGATATTGGCATTAGGCTCGCTTTTGCGCCCCGCCTCTTTGACTTTTTGAGGGTCATCGGAAAAGCCGTGATGCGGTTCTTGTCGTTTGGTCATGGCTGATCCTCCTTTTTTTTACAAACGAGTAGTTACTTCCATTGGAGCGACACCTAAATCCTTCGTCCCTATGGCACGACCAACGTGCATTTCCGGCGCTACAGCGCAAAAAATTGTGATGTGAAGGCGATCATCGTTATTCAATCCGCACTGTCGTTGTCCTGTGCCAGTGTTTCGGTACCGATTTCCGGTTCATCGTCCAATTGCCGTGTCGACGGTATTGATTGCACTGATCATTTTTTGAATCATTCGGGTACCCGGGCAAGCCCCGCGCGTCTTCTGGGGTTAGGCCGTTGTCGGCGGAGTCGACTTCAATCCCGGTCTGTCGTCGCATTAGCATCTTCGTCGCGATCGGCAGTGCCTAAAATGCAGCCATCATCATTCGGACGGCTTGGATCATTTTCTGGCAAATTTTGAGTGCTGGTTGAATGCGGTTTCATAGGGGTTTCCAATGCGCAGTAGTGGGGCTTCTTTGGAGTTACCCAGTGCATCCCAGTGCAAGACAAGGGACAAACGGCGTGGGTAAATGCTTCAGCAACCACCGGTGAAGTATTACAGAGCCAAATGCCCAATCAGCCTGTCGAAGTAATGAGAGTGGGAACAATGATTTTTTCCGGCAATTCACTCGCTGCCTGATTATCAAATCAATTGAAGAGTCGGCCATGGATCTCATATTTCTGGGTACTTCAGCAGGCGTTCCGACCCGAACTCGAAATGTGAGTGGCACCGCTCTCATAGAATCCTCTGGCAGGGGTTGGTATCTGGTGGATTGCGGTGAGGCCACTCAACATCAAGTGATGCGCACCCCATTGTCTCTACGAGAGCTACGCGGGTGCTTCGTAACCCATGTACATGGCGATCATTGCTTTGGCTTACCTGGCCTGCTGGCCAGTGCCGGCATGTCGGGACGTTTGGAACCACTCGATATAGTGATGCCGGTTGCGCTCCATCCCTGGGTGCGCCTCAGCCTGACCGTCAGCAAGTCCTGGCTGCCCTTCGAATTGCACCTGCACGCGAGCGAAACCTTCACTGGCTGGCAAAATGGGAAGGTTCAGGTCAACACCGTGGCCCTCTCTCATCGGGTTCCCTGCCATGGCTATGTGTTTGCCGAATCAGATCCTCATCCGCGACTGGATATTCAACGTCTGGAAGCCGAAGGACTTCCTCGTGGCCCGCTCTGGGGCGAGTTGTTGCATGGACGTGAGGTTGAACACGCGGGAGGAACATTTCGTGCGGAGCAATATTTGCGCCCTGCGCGTCCCGCTCAGCGCATTATTATCTGCGGCGATAACGATACCCCTGAACTGTTGGCAGAGGTGGCTGCGGGTGCGAATGTGCTGGTACATGAGGCTACTTTCACTCAGGCTTTAATCGATCACAATCGCGAGAATTACGGGCACAGCAGCGCCGCCGCCGTGGCGCGTTTTGCCGAGTCATCAGGCATTCCCAATCTGGTTCTTACTCACTTCAGTGCGCGCTACCAGTGCGATCCCGAGCGAAGTCCGTCAATCGAAGAAGTACACAAGGAAGCAGCCGCATACTTCAAAGGCGAGCTGTTCCTGGCGCGAGATCTGCAGCGGTATCACCTAGACCTGGATGGTCGGTTAAAAGTCGTCATGGGCCGCTTGGTGTAATGTCGATCATGTTCGGGGAATCAACGGCACCTGAAAAATAAAAAATCAGCAGCCTGTGCGGTAAAGTTGTATCGATAGCGGGTGGACACAAATGACCGTCGAGATTAATCCATCCACCAACACCTTGAAAGTAAAACACTGGAAGCACCTTGGGGAGTGACGCCAAGTTCACTGACATTCAAGTGCAAAAGCGGACGAAGCCTGAGGAAGGCGACGACATCCTAGAACATTATCAGCAACCTTGGAGTTGATAAGTTCGCGGAGAGAGACACCAAGCCCAAACGCGCATTGATTTTTAAGGGCACAAACGATTTTTTGCCGGCTTAGAAGGCAAAGGTGTGAAACCTGCGGGGTAAGCCTAGGTGCGTCTCCTAATCAATCGGGCCAATAGTGCGCTCCCATCTTCCTCGATTGAGGTGACCTATAGCTCGCCTTGTCGGCAGTCAAGCCCAAGGCTTGCGCAATTTGACGACGGCGGTGCTCCGGATCGTTGTCATCCAGTGGGTAAGATTTCATTGAACACTTCTCCTCACCAGGAGCTGTTACTTGCTCTCGTCAGCCTTGCCCTCTTGCATTTGCACAGAAGATTTGCTGCCGTCGGTATTGTCTTTGGTAGTATTTTTTGAGCTGTCAAAGCATCCCTGCAGCATAAACGCGCCGCAGAGCGTTAGGCACACATAAAGCTTTTTCATGACTGTCTCCTGGTAAGCGTCCGGCAAAGTCACCTTCTCGATCCCCGACATAAGGGCGATGGTGTCCACCTAAAATGGACTGACCCCAAAAAGTTGGACGATCGTAAATCTATACCTGAACAGATTGAGT